>JAFQYI010000092.1 GCA_017406505.1 bacterium | reverse complement strand
TCTTTTATTTTGATATGTGTCAAAATGTCTCTGAGATTGAGATTTAGGACTTGTTTTATTGATAAGCTGTTTAATATCTGAGTCAAAAGAAGATTTTAACCTTGCAATTTCCTGAGTTCTTGATTCTGACAATGTTTCTTTATACCTCACAAGACTTCTGAATTTTTTTATGGATTCGGGCAGTTTTTGAGTATAAGGCGGGTTGTAAAGAAAAGTATATAATGCTAACATGTAGCTATCAACTTTATCATTTTTAGTTCTAAGCATTAAACTTTTAGAAAATGATTTTGTTCTGCTAGGATTTACCACACTTACTATATGAGCAGAATTTTGGAGATATTCGCAAAGCTCAAAGTGGTAAATTCCTGTTGCTTCCATACAGAAATGAATTACCTCTCGTTTATACTTATGCATAAAAGTTTCTGATTTTTTAAAGAATTTTTTAATTCCATTTTTGTTATTAGTATAAGTTGAATACCCGAAGATGTATAATAACAGTTGTTGCTCTAATGTCGCAAGGGATAACAGATTCTTCTTTGAAGCATCATCTTCAAAATGCAAAAAATAATGGTGTTACAAAAGAAGAAATTACGGCAGCTATTACTCATACAGGATTTTATGCAGGGTGGCCAAAGGCTTGGGCAACTTTTAATTTAGCGAAAGAAGTCTGGAATGAAAAGACTGCTGCATTTACGGATAAAGAAAAATATGCTCAAACGATTATGTTTCCAATAGGTGAACCGAATACGACTTATGCAAAATACTTTATTGGTCAAAGTTATCTTGCACCTATTTCAACAAGTCAGGTCAAAATCTATAATGTAACCTTTGAACCGAAATGCAGAAATAACTGGCATATACATAAAGCAAAATCAGGAGGAGGACAAATGTTAATTGCCGTTGGAGGTAGAGGTTATTATCAGGAATGGGGAAAAGAACCTGTTGAGATGAAACCTGGAGATGTAATAAATATTCCGGCAAATGTAAAGCATTGGCACGGAGCCTCACCTGACAGCTGGTTTTCACATTTAGCTGTTGAAATTGACGGAACAGAAGTTTCTAATGAATGGCTAGAACCTGTAGCTGATGAAGAATATAAAAAATTGAAATAGGAGTATATAATGACTTTAATTGAACGTAATAAGGAACTGATTAAAAAGTTTGAAATAATGATAAATACGGCTGATGAAAAATTAGCAGAAGAACTTGTTGCAAGTGATGCCCCATTTTATACACCTGCAAGTCCGGAACCTCTTTATGGAGGTAAAGGTTATTTGTCTATTGTACATTGGATGAGGTCTGGTTTTTCAGATGTTCAATGGAATATAACAGATTTAGTCGCGAATGAAAATAAGGTTGCTGTTAAGTGGAATTTAACAGGAACTCACGATGGTGAATTTATGGGAATTTCACCATCACACAAAAAAATTGCTGTTTGTGTAATGAATTTTTATTACTTTAATAAAGATGGCAAAATTACAACCGATATTGCAGCAGAAGGTATGATAGGTATTCTTCGAGGAATAGGTGCAATGAGATAAAATTAGAGATTATACATAGAGTATAAATGTATCTACATTATCTCCGAATACTTTTCTTACTCTTGCTGGTTGTTGCAAGAAGTATTCGTTCATTTGTTCTCTTTATCTTATTACATCATCTAACGCTAGATTTCTGTTTGTATTATCAAGATACATATACTCATTAGATATTGATATTTGTGAATTATTTGATTTCAAAAAATAAATTGCAGATTCTTTGAATTTTGTGTACAAAAGAATATTAATTTAGATAAATTTTGTAGATTAATGGAATTGGGAAAAGTTGTTAAAGAAGCTATAAGTAGAAATTATAGAATTTTGACCAAGATAATTAATGAAAGTTAGCTTATTACTTTGCAAAAAGTTTTAGTCCAATAACCCCAATTGTTATTAAAATTATTGAAAAAATCTGTAGCACTGTTAATTTTTCTTGAAAAAGTAAAACTCCCAAAAGCGTTGTTCCTATTATTCCAAATCCTACCCAAATAACATAAGCCACTCCAAGTGGTAAATTTTTGAGTGAAAATGCCAAAAATACAGCACTTAAAATATATGCTACAGATGTAATAATAGATGGAATAAGGATACTAAAGCCGTTTGAATATTTCATAGCAATTGCCCAAACAACTTCAAATATCCCGGCAAATAAAAGCATTAACCATTTTATAATTACTCTATTTCAACCAATCTTTTACCTAAATCAAAAGCTTTTTCAAGGTCTTTTGGAAATTGTTTATCTCTATGTTTAGCTTTTTCTTTTTCATCAAATACATCACAATCATATTTTGAATAATCGTTAAATTGATATGTATCGTAAGAATTTAGGGTTTCAGCGTAACCAAAAATCGTCTTTACAGTCCATTCGGTTGTGTTTAAAATTGTATCATAATTATAATGTGCCATCATATTTTCAGGCACATTCATTGTGTAAATTAAACCTGTTGGAATATTTCTTTTTAAAACCCTTTTAGACCACCCTGTTTCTTCATCTTTCAAATAAGTTCCTGCTGCAAAAAGCATTCTTTCTAATAGGTTTCTGAACATTCCTGTTGGAAATGAATAATAAATTGGACTACCAATTATAATGGCATTTGCATTTAATATTTTTTCTAAAATCGGTCTAAGTTCGTCTTTGTATGCACATAAACCATTTGTTATTGCTCCTTTACGTTTACAAGCAAAGCAACTCATACAACCTTTATAATTAAGATTAACAAGGTCAATATATTCAACTTCTGCTCCTGCCTGTTCAGCACCTTTTTGTGCTTCTTTCAACATTTTTGCAGTATTCCAATTCTTTCTTGGACTTGCATTTAACACAACAACTTTTTTCATTATATTCTCCTTTTATTGTCTTTATTATAGCAGATATATAGTCTTTTTTGTTATATTATAGCTTTGTAATTAAATAAATTAAGAGGTGAAATTATGAAAAATTTTAATATGACATTGAAAGAATAAAAAAAATTTTTTATGTAGATAGAAACCTAAAAATTAGGAGTAATTTTAATGGAAGAAGTTAGAATTGACGTAAGAACTCAAAGCCCCGAAAGAATTGCTGAGGCAAAGAGAAGTGCAGATTTATGTTTTAGAATAAATCATACAAATCCGACAACTCCTGAATGTCAGGAACTTATTAATGAACTTTTTAATAATTCATTAGGTGAAAACACAAGAATAAGTCCTCCTATATTCACTATTCTTGCAGATAAAGTTCAAATTGGTAAAAATGTTATTATTATGAACGGATTTCAATGTATGTCTGCAGGTGGTTTAACTATTGAAGATAATACAATGATTTCACTCAACTGCACTATTGCAACGAATAATCATGATATGTATGACAGATACGTTATAACCTGTAAGCCCGTTCATATAAAATGTAATGTTTGGATTGGGGTTAATGTAACGATTTTACCGGGTGTTACAATTGGCGAAAACGCAGTAGTAGGAGCAGGTGCTGTTGTAACAAAAGATGTACCTGACAATGCTGTTGTCGTAGGTAATCCGGCAAGAGTTATTAAATATCTTGATGCAAATAAATTTAAAAATAAGGAGTAATTATAATGAGTAAAAAAGTATTGATATTATCAGGCAGCCCGAGAATTTGTGGTAATTCTGACCTGTTATGTGATGAATTTATGAAAGGTGCACTGGAAGCTGGTAATGACGTTGAAAAAATAAATGTTTCAAAAAAGAGGATTGACTATTGTAAGGGCTGTTATTACTGTCAAAAAAGTAACGGAGAATGTATCATAAAAGATGATATGTCTGAAATATTACAAAAAATGATTGATACAGATGTCTTGGTTCTTGCTAGTCCTGTTTATTTTTATTCAATAGATGCACAATTAAAAGCTCTTATAGATAGAACTGTTGCTCGTTGGACAGAAGTTAAAAATAAAGAATTCTATTATATTGCGACTTGTGCTGACGGAAAAGATGGATTAGATAGAACCATAGAATGTTTCAGAGGTTATGCAGACTGCGTAGACGGAGCAAAAGAATGTGGAATTATCTATGGGTATGGTGTTTATGAAAAAGGTGAAATCAAAGATAAACCAGCTATGAATCAAGCATATGAAATGGGTAAGTCGATAAAATAAAAGGAGAATTATTATATGCAGAAAGTAAAATTATCTAACGGATTAGAAATGCCGATGTTGGGGTTTTGAGTATTTCAAATTGCTTCAGGACAAGATACGGAACAGGCTGTTAAAACTGCTCTTGAAGTTGGTTATAGACTGATAGATACGGCACAAGCCTACAGAAATGAAAAATCAGTAGGTAATGCAATAAAATCTTCAGGAATATCTAGAAATGAAATATTTATCGTAACAAAAGTATGGATTTCAAATTGTGGAGAACAAAGGGCTTACGATTCTATTTTGGAATCACTTAAAAAATTGCAAACAGAATATATTGATTTGTTGCTAATTCATCAACCTTTTGGTGATTATTACGGGACATATAGAGCAATGGAAAGGGCATACAAAGAGGGAAAAGTTAAAGCAATAGGGGTATCTAACTTCTATCCTGACAGGTTCGCTGATTTATGTCATTTTGTTGAGATAAAACCTATGGTAAATCAAGTGGAAACGCATGTCAAATCCGAGTATGAAGAAACGAGTGTGGAAGAGATACAGAAGCAGGGTAATTTGTTGT
>JAFQYI010000091.1 GCA_017406505.1 bacterium | reverse complement strand
ATGCTAAATTTAAACTTATTATTGCTGTTAATAATAAACCTTTGAAAAATCCTTGATATTCAAGTACATCAGAACCTATCTTTGTAACAGCAACTATTCCGTGCATTTCTTCCATAGGAATTTTACCCGAAAAAAGTTTTGCAAGACCATATAACATCAATTCCGAATTAGTTTTTATATACTTATATGTATATTCAATATTGTCCTTGATATTATTAATAGGGTACATTACTTCAATAATGCCCTTTTTTATACCCATCATACCATTTTTATCAGGATATATATCAGGCAATGTAACTTCTTCACCATTTCTCAAAACGGTTATACTTACAGGTTTTTTTGTATCAGCCAAAGAAAAAGCCAAATCCTCAATTGTTGTAGGTATTTTAACAGTATAAGTCTTTTTACCCAGAATATTATCTCGAACAGCTTTTTGCATATCAGTTAATTCTATTTCATTTGATTTGTATCTTTCAAAACCAATAATTTCATCATCAGTCAATTTTACAGCATCTTCCGGCTCAAAATCAGGCAAAGTAATCTTTGTTCCTTTTGTAATCACTTTATCAGGATTAACACTGGGATTAAGAGCTTTCAATTCTTCAATTTTTTTATTTACTTGTTTTTGAGAAGTAAAACCGTCATTTGATTTACTTAAAATTAAATATTGAGTCAAAACATTCGGCAAAGTAACTTTTGAGCCATTAATTTTATAAAAAACATCACCTTTCTGAAATCCTGCATCTTTTACAGATTGAGTAGCAGACGGAAGAAGTTCTTCAAAAAAAGTTTCGAAAGTGTTTGTAGGAAGCTTATGCCAAATACCTGCAGTCAGCATAACTAAAACAATTGCCGTTATAAAATTTGAAAAAACACCTGCTACAACAACACAAAACCTTTGATAAACAGGCTTGTTAGCAAATCTTTCAGGAGAATCTTTCGCAATTTTTGACTCTGCATCATCATCAGGAAATGCTACATATCCACCTAACAAACAGGCATGTATCAAAAATTCGGTTTCACCAAATTTTTTTCTAAATAAGGTTGGTCCAACAGGAAGTCCAAATCCAAATTTATCGACTCTAATTCTAAAAGCTTTTGCGACTAAAAAATGGCCTGCTTCATGAACCATTACTAAAAAGCTTATTAATAAAATCATTATGATAATATTCACTATATTTCTCCATAATTATTATATAATAATTTTATGATAAACATTCTAAAAAAACTACTTTATTTTATATATGATAATAAATGTTATTTTTGCTCAAGCTCAAAAGAAGATAAAATTTTTTGCTCTAAATGTTTTAATTCCATAGAATTTTTGCCTATTTATCCGGTTAAAAATATTGATGGAATAAAAATTTATGCAGCATCATATTACAAAGATAATATACAAAAATTGATACGTGCAGTTAAATATCACAATCAAAAAGAGTTGGCAAAATATCAAGCAAAAATAATGCATAATTATTGGAAAGCTATTTCAGCCAATAAAAATATCTATACCGTTATACCAGTACCAATGTTTTATTCAAAAGCAAGAAAAAGAAATTATAATCATATGGATTTAGTATGTGAAGAATTTTGCAAGCTTACAGAATACAGATTAGATAAAGATTCCGTTATTAGAATAAGAGAAACTGCACCACAATATAAATTATCAAAACCAGAAAGAGAAAAAAATTTAAAGAATGCTTTCCAACTTAAGAAAATAATAAAAGAACCTGTATTAATAATGGACGATATCACAACAACAGGCTCAACGTTAAAAGAAATAATAAGAGTTTTAAATGAAAATAATATATATGATATAACATGTTTTGTTACAGCTATCCCTGAAAAAGAATCAATTCTTATATATTAAATTGAAAAACAAGAAAAAGTGTGAAATAGGTAATAGAATTACAAATCTATGTGAATCTAAAAATATACTATAACTTAAATGAATAAGCTGCATTGTGGAAAGGGTTTTAACATAAAATAACGCAAATTTGACATGTAAGTCGGAAAGTTTGCAATATAAAATAGGAGTTTGTGTTTAATTGATACGAAATCGCCAAAATACTTTTATATATAGTTTTTGAGCAAGTAGTCCAAGAATATTTATAACACAGCATTTTTGCATTAGAATATCATCATAATTAAACCCCAAACATTTATCGCCTCTATAAAACACTTCATGTAAGAAAAAAAGATAAATTCCAAAGTGGTATTGCAATAACTACTGTATCTGCACTTGCAGAATCTTTTATGACAGAAGCATTTATGAAATAATATCATAATACCTTTCTAAATAATAAAATTTTAACATAGCTCTTAGTACAACTATTTCCAATTTTCATCATATTGATATTTATAGCCGTTTACAAAAGTATCTACGATAGCCTTTGCAAATGCATTTTTGGCTTTCCAATATGATGTATGTGCCATTGGAAATGGCCTTTTTGACCATACTCCGGAATTATCATAAATTAATCCCTGTGGATTATTAAAATCTGTATTTAATATTTCTTTTATCTCTCCGATTTTTAAATTGCTATTCGTCGGAATACCCAAAGGATCTTCTCTGAAGTTAATGGTCAGGAAAAATATTCCGTTTTCAAATATATATTTCATCATTTCCGTACCGGCATAATTCATATCATAGTCATCATCTGCCATATTAGAATAGAATAAAGGCAATGGACTTGCATAATTAACTACACCGACCACTTTATCTTTCGGAGCACAATACATATTAGTATAGTCATTAACTTTCAAATAATTTTCTTTTAATTGTTTAGTATTTGGATTTAATAAAAATTCTCCTGTTTGCGAAATTGTACCTATGTTCGATGAATATTCAAGCAATGCTGCCATACAGGTATTTTCACGAGGATTATTTTTTACAAAATTAAGAAATGCTTCATCAACATTATAATTTTTAAACAGGCTTTCTAAATTAACATATCTCAAATGACGGAACAAATATTCATAAGTAATAAATGTTCCTGCTGAATAGCCATACAATACAACACTATTCCCTTCTTCTGCTTCTTTCTTTACAGTTTCATTGAGCTTTTCCAATATTGGAATCATATGCTGTGGTTTTTGTATCCAAATAGCATCATGCATGCATTGAGTTATTAAACTTCTCGCTATATATGCACCCGAAGAACTTACTGCTTTTGAAAGTTCCAATTTGTCTTTAAGAAAATCTAAATCCTGCTTACTTTGAAAGCCCCAAAAGAATATAACCGGTTCTTCCTTTATATTAAGCTCTGTAGATTCTGCTTGACAATATTTCTGTATTGTTTTATTGGTAAGGAACTTTTTCCTCACAACTTTATGAAGTTTTTTAACTCCCTTCTCAAACCAATTCGCCATTTTTGCATCATTGTTATTTGAACCGTTTATATAAACAAAACTGATATTCTGATCTGCAAAAGCAGAAGAATAAGTTAAAAATAAAACTAAAAACAATAAAATAAATTTTTTCATGAGAACAGTAT
>JAFQYI010000090.1 GCA_017406505.1 bacterium | reverse complement strand
TATCACAATGTATAACAGATATAATATTGCCAAACATTAACGGCGATGTATCACAAATTTCTAACAGTTCGCTAAAATCCGGCGAATGATAAATTCTGTAATTCATTGCTTTAAAATTTTCATCTAAAAGTTTTGACTTTAAATTATTTATTTCTTGCGAAATTTTAAATTCTTCTTTACCGTAAAAAAACCAAATAGCCATCTCATTACTTTCTTATGAAAGAATTTTAGCATAAAAAAACTTAAACAAGAATTTCAATATCATCTAGATTTACAGATTTTTGAGCTTTATTCAAATCATATATATTCTGCAAATTTAACCAATATCTGGGTGATGTATTAAATGCTTTGGCTAACTTTAATGCAGTTTGTGCAGTAACACCATTTTTACCATTTACTAACTCTGATAATGACTGTCTTGATACACCTATATTCATAGCTGTTTTAGATATTGATAACCCATTTTCTTTAATAAAAAGCTCATTTAAAACTTCACCCGGATGTGGTGGATTTTTCATTTCCATAATAATAATCCTTTTTCTGCTTATTTTTGACTAGAAGGAGCTAGCCTGAAAACTAATTTTTTACCTTTTCCAATTTCAATAGCATAATAACCCTTTTTTATAGTTTTTTGAAACTGTAAAGATGGAATTTTTAAATCTCTCAATTCATCAGCCGAATCTAATTGTGCCAATATTATCTTTAATTTTTTTCTATCTATACCCTTTAAAGCTTCGACTGAACCATTTGTATAAAAATTTTGTAAATTCTTATTTCTAAATGACTTAATCATAATATTACATTTTATCCACATGACTTTATAAATGTCAAATTTTTAAAAAAAATAAAAATTTTTAAGATATATTTATGTTATAAGAATTAATGATTGGAGTATTATTAATTATTAATTATGAACTTTAAATTTAAAATTATATCATTAACCTTTTTGATTGCTATTTTTCTATTTAATTTTGTTGCAAAATCAAATAGTAATTTATCAAACAACGAAGTTGTCTTTTGGACATTACAACTTGGAACATTTGACAAATATATTACTAATGTAATTAAAAATTTTGAAATTCAAAATCCTAATATAAAAATTAAATGGATAGATGTTCCATATTCGGAAGGTGAAAAAAGAACTCTTGCAGCCTTGTTATCAGACAATCCTCCCGACTTAATAAATCTTACACCTGACTTTTCAAATATTGCAGCTCAAAAAAAAGCTTTATATCCTCTTCCCAAAGAAATAATGTCATCATTTTCAGATAGTTTATTTCCTGCAATATCTTATAACGGCAACTTTTTTGCAATTCCCTTTTACCTAACATCAGCAATTACTTATGCAAATTCTGATTTGATGAAAAAAGCTAATATAAACTCAATTCCTAAAACCTATGAAGACATGTATACTTATGCAAACCAAATAAAACAAAAAACAGGTATGTATGTTGAAATGCCAGCATTAAACGAAAATGATACTTTTTTAAAAATTCTAAATAAATACGATATAAATATATTCAATATAAATGCAAATACAAACACTAAAAAAATATTCGAACTGTATAAGCATGCTTATGAGAAAAATTATATTCCCAAAGAATCTATAACCCAATCTCATAGAGATGCACTTGAAAAGTACATGTCAGGACAAATTGTTTTTTTACAAGCAGGTGCGAATTTTTTAAATATTATTAAAGAAAATGCTCCTGAAATTTATAACAAAACTGTTTTTTCAACTCAGCTAACAGGCTCATTAGGAAAATACGATTATTCCCTTATGAATTTAATAATTCCGTTAAAGGCTAAAAATCGTGAAGCAGCCTTAAAGTTTGCCACATTTTTAACTAACGAAGAAAATCAACTTGAATTAGCAAAATTAACATCAGTTCTTCCTGCAAATAAATATGCATTAAATAATCAATATTTTAAAACAAAAACTTCAAAAGAAGAGATTGCCAGAAATATTAGTGCATCTCAAATATCAAATATAAATTCCGGTATAAAAAATAATCGACATAAAAAAAATATTGTGCTTTTGACAAATAATGTTTTATCTCAAATAATTATGCAAAAAATTACTATCACTGATGGATTAAAATATTTTAGTCAAAAAATTAAAGATTACGAAGAATAACGTTCACAATATATTTTTTTGAAGTAGAATTATTATATGAAAAATTTTAAATTATCAATATTAGATAAGTATATATTAAGACAAATAACTGAAATTTTTGTATTTGGTGTGTTAATTTTTACATCAATTATATTTGCTTCGGATACATTTACTACATTAATTAAGCAAATTTCTTTATACGGAATGCCTGTAAAAGTGGCATTTATGATGATATTATTAAATTTACCGTCCGTAATGGTCATGACTATACCTATAAGTGTATTATTTGCAACTGTTATGACAGTAAACAGAATGTGTTTGGCATCAGAACTTACAGTTCTTAGAGCATGTGGTGTTAGCATAAACAGAATATCAAAACCAATATTTTTATTTGCATTATTAGCAACACTTGTTACATTTATAATAAATGAAACCGTCGTACCTGTTACTACACAACAATCTAGATATTTAGCTATGTGGTCTATCACTCAAAGAAATATTCCAAAAGGAAAGAAAAATTTTACATTAAAAGAAATTCAAAATGGTATAAAATTAAAACGTTTATTCTATGTCGAAGATTGTTCTGATGAAAAATTTACTAATGTATCAATTTTAGATGTGTCTGATCCTCATAATATTCAAATTATTCAAGCCAAAACAGGTTCATCTGCAGATAAAGGCTGGAAGTTTAAAGATGCTTCTGTATATACTATTACACCAAAAGGTAAAAATTTAAGTACTTCATGGTTTGAATCAACCATAATTGATTTTG
>JAFQYI010000089.1 GCA_017406505.1 bacterium | reverse complement strand
CAGTAAAAACGACTGTATTAACAGCTTTATTAATAAAATTAATAAAAAATGGAGTATCTCCTTCAAATATATATGTACTAACTTATATGGAGTCAGCAGCAACAAATATTCGTGAAAAAATTAAAAATGCTATTCCTAATTTAACTGAATATCCAAATATTTCAACAATTCATGGATTGGCATATCGCATTATAAAAGAAAATAATAATTATACAAAATTGAATTTATCAGATACAATTGAAGTTTTAGATGACAATGCAAGACAAAAATTTTTACGAGAATGCATATCTGCATTAAACTTAAATCATGATGATTACGATGATTATCAAGCAGGAATTTCTGCAATCAAACTTTCACCTGATGGAATAAAATCATTAAAATATTTAAAAAATTCAATACAATTTGAAAAAGTATATAAATTATATGAAAAAACTTTAAGAAAGAATGCTGTAATTGATTATGATGATATGCTTAGATATGCTGTGCAATTAATAGAAAATTTTCCTGAAATCAGACAATATTACGCAGAGTCTTGTAATTTTATATTTGAAGATGAAGCTCAAGATTCTTCTGAAATTCAACAAAAATTATTAATATATTTATCTGAAAAGCACCATAATTTACTTAGAATAGGAGATATTAATCAGGCTATAACATCTTCATTTACTGATTCTAATCCCAAATGTTTTAAAAAATATTTTCAAGAAAATTATCAAATGGTAATGAAATCATCACAAAGAAGTTCTGTTCAAATTCAAGAACTTGCCAATAAATTAATAGATTACTCTAAATCAAATAATTATTTAAGAGAAACTTTTTTTGACAGTAAATTAAGTCCTACAAAAAATAATCCAAAGGTTAAACATTCTCCTGAATTTTTTATATATAAAGAATCTGATGAAGAAAAATATGGTATTATAACTAAAATTAAAGAAAAAATAAATACGATAGACAAAAATTCCACAATAGCAATACTACTAAGAAGTAATTACCAAGTTATTGAATGGGCAGGTTTTTTTGCCAAAAACGGATTATCAGTAGTCTTGCGTACAGATTTACTTGAACAAAAAACAATTTTTAAAGTAATTTATGCTTATTTGAATTTTTTACAAACACCATTTTCAAATAGTATAGTTTTAAATTTAATGAACATTTTAGATGAATGTAAAATTATATCATTTTCTAATTCAGATAAAAATTATATTAAAAATTTACAAACACCTTTTATTCTTACAAATGGAGATGAAATAAGCGAAAGTTTAACACATTTATGGTGGGATATTCAATTTAATGAAGACTTAATATATGCCCCACTTGATGAAGCTGTAATAAGAATAGGATTAAGATATTTTTCAACTCAAAATGAAAAATCAAATGTTTACCTTATTGCAACAATAATTAAAAGATTACAAACATTATACAGCAATAGAAAAACAGTAATAGAAAAATTAGAACAAATATCTAAACGTCCGATTGGTTCATCTTTTAAATTTTTTGAAGATGAAAACGATATACAAACAGGAGCGATACGTCTGATGACAATGCATAAATCAAAAGGAGATGAATTTGATATTGTATTTATACCTCAGTTAAGTGAAGAAAATTATCCTCTTTTACCTGAAAAAATCAAAATAAAATCAAATTTTTCCGAAAAAATAAAACAGCTCAGAAAAGGATATAAGCCAAAAACGACAGAAACAATTAAAAAAGAAATTTCAGAAGAAACATTAAGGCTTCTTTATGTAGGAATAACAAGAGCTAAAAGAGAATTATATATTAGTTGTTCATTAAAGAATAATTTTAAAAGAAAACAAAATCCATCGGAAATATTTGAAAAAATAGCAGGAGTAGGAATTTGATAACAATTACGACCGGAATGATAAAAACATTTGAAGAAAGTCATGAAAAATATGACTTTATATACAATAAACATTTAGAAATACCTTCAAATGATACTTATTCAGAGATAGGAAAAAAAATTCATGCTTTAATTAATTATTCATTAAAGAATTTTAATATTGAAAACATTATTAACACTTTAGATACCCCTGAAAATAAAGAAGTTAAATTTTTATGGGAAAATTATGAAGCTTTAAATATTAAGAACTGTATTGAAAGTGAGTTTACCTTTACTATACCTTTTAACAAAAAAATAAAATTATCAGGCAGGGTTGATGCTATAAGAAAAATTGACGATTGCTATGAAATTTTAGATTGGAAAACAGGAAAATCATCAAATATCAAT
>JAFQYI010000088.1 GCA_017406505.1 bacterium | reverse complement strand
TTGCAAACAAATATTGATAAAATAAAAGGAGATAAAATTATGAAAATAGTTATTCCTACAGCAGAAGGAAAATTATGTGGACATTTTGGACATTGTGAATCTTTTACATTTGTTGAAATAAATCCTCAAACGCAAGAAATTCTTAAAATAGAAGAAAAAGTACCGGAAGAAGGAATTTCTTGCCAAAGTGCAAGCTGGATATCAGAACAAGGTGTAAGTAAAATTTTGGCAGGTGGAATGGGTGCAAGACCAATGATGATGTTTTCTCAAAATGGTGTTGAAGTTATCGCAGGTTGTCCTGAATTGCCTATAAAAGAGCTTGTGGAAAAATACTTGGCTAATACTCTTGAATCAGGTGAAAATTCTTGTGGAGGAGAGCATCATCATTGTCATGGACATGAACATGGTGAAGGTCATCATTGTCATCATTAAATAATTTATTTTTGAAATGTTTTAAGTCGAAAATTCACTTTATAATTTTCGACTTTTTTATGATTTTTTTGCATTCAAATACGGTTCTGAAATATCAATTATCGAGTATATACTCTAGTATCTATTGCAAGGTTGTTTTTATCAAAAAGCATGTATTTATTGTTTTTGGGCTGTTAACATTTTGTTACAATCGTAAAAATAAAAGGCAATTTTTTAGGTGGAGATTTTTTTATATATATGTAAACAACAATAGTTGATTTATATAGTATTTACTAACAAAAAAGGAAGAACTTATAGAAAATATAGAATAGGGAGAAAAATTATGGCGATTGGAGCAAAAGACAAAATTGATCAGTTATTAGTGCAAAAGTATGCGATGGAAAAAGTAGATAATTCATCATTAACGACGTTAGTAGACTCAAATAAAATGTTAGAAACGATTTCAGATTATGCCTCTATGCAGAGAAATATGCTTGCCTTAAATGCCAGATTACAAAATGTATGTTCTGCAATTAATGCTAAATCTGCGATTTATGTTAATAGAAAAAGAGTATCCAGATAAAGTTTAGAATTTATGAAAAAGATAATTTTGGCTTCTTCGTCCCCAAGACGTAAGGAGCTTTTATCTGAAATATGTCCTGAATTTGAAATTATAAGACCTGTTTTTGATGAAACTAAATTTCATCTTGAACCAAATGGTATTTCTGTAGAAGAATTATCTTTGTTAAAAGTCAAATCAATTTTAAATAAATGCACAGTATCTTCTCTTATTATAGGAGCAGATACTGTTGTTATATTAGATAATAAAATTATTGGAAAACCTAAAAATAGAGAGCATGCTTATGAAATCTTAAAATCATTAAGCGGCAAAACTCATAAAGTTATTACGGGAATTTCGATATTTGATACTGACACTAAAAAAGAATACAAAGATTTCGATTTAACCTATGTAAAATTTAACATTTTATCTGATGAGGATATAAATAATTATATTGAAGATAAAAAGCCTTATGACAAAGCAGGGGCGTACGGTATTCAGGAAATACCGAAAAATTTTTTAAAAGAAATAAATGGAAATTATGATAATGTCATAGGGCTTCCTACAAAAATCTTAATAAATATGTTAAAAAAAATTAATTATTAAAATATTTATGATATACTTAATTTGTTTGATGCTTTAATCATGGAAAATGGAGAAAATATGACGACTATTAATTCTGTAGATTTTGTAAAATCGAAAATTAGAGATGTGTTAGATTTTCCTGTTAAGGGAATTGTTTTTAAAGACATAACAACTGTTTTACGAGATAAAGATGGTTTTAAAGAAATTATAAAATTTTTAAAAGATAAGTTTGCTGATAAAAATATTGATTATGTTGCAGGTATTGAGTCAAGAGGTTTTATATTTGGTTCAGTTTTAGCTTATGAGCTTGGAGCAGGTTTTGTGCCGTTAAGAAAGCCAGGAAAATTGCCCGGAGAAACCTTGAGTCAAAGTTATGAATTGGAATATGGTACAGATACGTTACAAATACATAAAGATGCAATAGAGGCTGGTAAGAGGGTTGTTATTGTGGACGATTTACTCGCTACCGGTGGTACGGCAGGGGCTGCTTGTAAATTAATTTATCAAACAGGTGCTGAAGTAGTTGCTGCTGCATTTGTTATTGAACTTCAGGATTTAAAAGGAAGAGAAAAAATGCCGGAAGGTGTTGAAACTGTTTCTATGATAGTTTATTAATTTAAAATATTATTCGAGTATTTTTATATATTTGATGAGCAACGGTAGGCTATGGGTGATGAGGACAAGCAGTTTGAGGCTTCTCAACAGAAACTGCAAAAAGCAAGAAAGGAAGGTCAGGTTGTAAAATCTAAGGATTTTTCAACTGCTCTTTCTTTGATGATAATTTTTGTAGTTATTGTAAAAGTATCACCGTTAATTTGGGATCAGATTACAAAACTTTTTGTTCTTGTGTATGAACAAATTCCAACAGCACATTTGGATAAAATAGGTTTACCTTATTTAATGACAATAACTCTTTTGCCGACAGTAGCGATAATATTACCGATATTGTTTTTTGCAGCACTTATAGCTATTTTAGGAGATTTTATTCAAGTTGGTCCACTTGTTACAACAACACCATTAATGCCAAAATTAGATAAATTAAATCCTACAAGTTATTTTAAAAATTTATTTTCTCCCAAAACAATGTTTGAACTTGTAAAAAATATTGTAAAAGTAGCTTTATTAGGTTTAATAGGTTGGTTGGTTTATAGAGCACATTTAGAATCAATTTTAGCATTATTAGCTATAGATAATAATTTTGCAGTAATGATGGAATTTGGTTCTTTGGTAACTGAATTTGTCATGAAAGCAGGAATGGCTTTTTTAATCATAGCATGTGCTGATTATGGAATGGTTCGATGGAAATTTATGAATGACCAAAAAATGTCATTCAAGGAAGTAAAAGATGAATATAAAAACCAGGAAGGCGACCCTAACGTAAAAGCAGCTTTAAGACAACGACGACAGCAAATGCTTCGAAAAGGAATGATGGACGCAGTTCCTGATGCAGATTTTGTTGTAACCAATCCTACACATGTTGCTTGTGCATTAAAATATGAGCAAGAATCAATGGAATCCCCTAAACTTGTTGCAAAGGGGACTGAGTTGATTGCTAAACAAATTATTCAAATTGCCAAAGAACATGATGTGCCGGTTATAGAAAATCCACCTGTTGCAAGAGCTTTATTCAGATTAGTTGAGCCAAACGCATATATTCCTCCGGATTTATACAAGGCTGTTGCAGAAATTTTACTTTTCGTGTATAGTTTACGTAGGAAGAAGAATCAGTCATAATAAAAATTTCTCGGTCGAGTAAGTATTTAGTATGGTGGCAGTATTCAAGTGCAAGCGAAGGTACAAGATTATATAGAACTTATTGAAAAAGTTGCTAAAGTAGAGCAACGGAGAATACCTTCTCATATGGTAGAATATGAGGAGCTTGTTAGTATTGGAATTATTGCTATTCAAACAATGATTAAAGGTAAAACAGAACAACAGCTTGCAAGATATAATAATGCGTATATTTCTACTGCTGTTCGCTGGGCAATAAGAAATGAGCTTAGAAACAGATATAAATGGTATTCTCTTAAAAATGTAAAACAATCTGAAAGTACGTCTGACGATGATGGGATTGAAAATAATGATACTGATGATAGTGAAAAAATATCTCCACACAAAGTAAGAGAAGCTATTTATACTACAATTTTATCTATTGACAGCTTACAACAGGCAAATTCTGATAGTGATTCTCCTTTTGATTTTATTAAAGATACTGCTGCTTTACCCGATGAAAAAGCTGAAATATCTGAGTTAGGCAAAGTAATCAGAGAAGCAATTGCAACTCTTCCTCAAAAAGACAGAACAATTGTTGAATATCGTTTTTATAGAAATATGCAGGTTAAAGAAATTGCTGCACAGGTTGGTTTATCTTCTTCCAGAATAACCAGAATTGTACAATCTGCATTGAATTATGTTCGTGAATACCTTCAAAAACGTGAACATTACGGCTATTAAAAACACCATTAATTAATTACAACCTATGTTTTTAAAATTTATGATATGGATTTTTTTCGAAAATAAATTTTCATATCAGTTGAATTTACCGTAAATTTTTTGTCCACAATTTATACATTTGTCAATGTTTAGTCCAGTATTTTTTATATTATAACCATCACGTTCAATAAGTTTAAATCCACAGTTAGGACAAGCTGTAACCGAAATTTCATTATTTCTTACATTTCCACCATATACAAATTTTAAACCTGATTCTTTTGCTATATTTCGAGCATCAATTATCATTTTTTCTGTTGTTTGTTGTTTGTTTAAAAATTTATAATCAGGGTGGAATGCACTTAAATGTACTGGAGTATCGCTTCCTAAGTTATTAATTATCCATTCAAATTCTTGATTTAATTCTTTATAATTATTATTCTCTCCGTCAATAAGTAAAGTTGTAAGTTCCAAAATACAATTTGTTTCTGTTACCACATATTTAATAATATCTAAAACATAATTAATATCTGCCCAGCAATATTTTTTATAAAAAGAATTGCTAAAAGCTTTTAAATCAATATTTAC
The DNA here is from genome assembly GCA_017406505.1 of bacterium. GTDB lineage: Bacteria > Cyanobacteriota > Vampirovibrionia > Gastranaerophilales > Gastranaerophilaceae > RUG841. The sequence continues at coordinate 4,326 of JAFQYI010000088.1, read as the reverse complement.
AGCATCAATATAAGAATAAAATTCTTTTGCCGGTTCTAAAAGCATATATCCTGAAGTAACGGCAACCGTTTTGATATTGTTGTATTTTGCAAGTTTAGCTGTTTCAATGGCATAATCAAGAAAAACAACAGGTTCGTTATAAGTAAAAGCAATACTTTTGCAATTATACGCTAAAGCAGTTTGAACAATTTGTTCAGGATTGGCTTTAACTGCACGATTAATGTCAAAAGAATGTTTTGAGATGTTATGATTTTGACAAAACACACACCCCATATTACAGCCAAAAGTACCAAAAGATAAAACTTGTGAGCCTGGATAAAAATGATATAAAGGCTTTTTTTCTATCGGGTCAATTGCAAAACCTGACGAATATCCGTATCCTTTAAATTGTAAAGTATTATTTGAATTTGTAACAGCTTTGCAAAAACCTGTTTGTTCGTTCGATAAGTTGCATTTTCTGGGACAAAGCAGACAAATTATTTTATCATCTGATTTTTGAAAGTATTTCATAATTTTATATTATAATATTTTTATAGAAATTAAAATATTATATATGGAGAATTTAGTATGAAAATAAAACAAACTGCCGTTGCCGGACATTTTTATACATCTGATAGAGAAGAATTAAAAAAGAACTTGAATTCTTATATAGAAAATTTTCAAAAAGAATGTGAATATACTTCAAGAGCTATAATAGTTCCTCATGCCGGACATGAATATTCCGGCAAATTAGCTGCAAAAGGTTATCAATATTTAAGTAAAAAATTGGAAACGGTTTTTATTTTTGCACCTGCACACAGATATGCAGTAAATACTATAGCTGTATCCTCTTATGATGCATTTGCAACTCCATTTGGGAATATAAACGTAAATAAAGAATATACTAAAGAAATTAAGAAAATAGGTGCAGAACTAATTGATGAAGCCTTTTTAATAGAACATTCAATAGAGGTGCAACTTCCATTTATAAAATATTTTATGCCAAACACTGCTATAGTACCAATATTAATTGGTGGTGCTAATTATCAAATAATAACAGATATTATTTCAAAATATTGGGAAAATGATAAAATAGGTTTTGTTATATCTTCTGATTTGAGTCATTTTAGAAATAAAATGGAAGCACAAAGAATAGACCATGCAACAGCAGATATGATAGAAAATAATATTTATGAAAATATTATTCCCGAACAAGCTTGTGGTTATGTAGGTATTTCTGCGATAGTAAATTTTGCAAAAACTAAAGGATATTCATTAATAAGACTTGGTTTAACAGATTCTTCAGAAAAAACAGGAGAACAATCAAGTGTTGTTGGTTATGGAAGTTGGTTTTTGGCAGAAAAAGAAAAAGGAACATTTATTGCAGAAAATTATTCGAAAATTTTAAAAGATTTATGTATCGTAAGTATAAAATCACAACTTGAAAATTTGACATTAAAAGTAGAAAATTATCCGGTAGCATTAGAAACCAGAATGGCAGCATTTGTTACATTGGAAATAGGTGGTAATTTAAGAGGCTGTATAGGTTCAATAATAGCAGTAGAACCACTAATTGTTGATGTATGTAAAAATGCAAGAAATGCAGCATTCAAAGATCCAAGATTTATTCCCGTTGAAAAGAAAGAATTAGAAAAGTTAGAAATAACGGTATCATTATTATCAGCACCAACAGCATATAATTTTAAAACAGAGGAAGAGCTTTTAGAACAAATGAACGCAGGTATCGACGGAGTAATAATCAAAGATGTAGGAAGACAAGCCGTATATTTACCTGAAGTTTGGACTCAAAATCCGGATAAGAAAGAATTTTTAAATTCATTAAAACAAAAAGCAGGATTACAACCGAATTGGTTTTCCGATACTTTTGAAGCATATCATTTTAAAACTAATATAGTTAAATAAAAAATAAACGAAATTATCAATAGATTTATACACTTTTGAGGCTAGTGGATAATTTTGAAAATAAATATTAAAAAGTGGTAAAATACAAAATTTGCCACCTTTTATATTATAAAAAATAAGTCCCGATAATATCCTTTGGGGAATAAAAAATTTTGATATTATTTATATAATACCCCTATGAATGCTGTAAATAAGTTGTTAAAAGCTACAAATTCATCAATTACGTTACATGTTGATAATTGGACAATTGAGCATCAATTTTGTTCAGGAATGAAAAAATGGATTGCAAATATTGTTCCATCAGAACTTTTAAACCGTAGTTTGAAAGAAGCTGTAGAATCTTTAGACACATTAAGTCAAGACGGAATATTTTATAATCATTTTCCAAATTATATTCAAACTCCTAATTATGGTGATAATTGGGGGGTATCAGCGAATTATATAGAAATAAATAACAGAGCTATTGCAGAAATGCATAACAATAAGTCAAAAAGAGGTTTAATAAGCACAATAAAACTCTTGCCGGCAATTCCTCCAAGTGCAAAAAGTTGGGCAAATTGTATAATTTTATCACAAATTTTTCCTAATATATATGGAGATGGTTATAATAAACCTCCGGAAATTGAAAATTCACTATATGGTATAAAACTAAATGCAGGATTTAGTCATAATATTATTGATTATGATATTTCCAAAAAAATTTCACCATACGAACAATTTAAAGCATTTAATTCTCTTGCTAATTTTCATGGATTAAAAACAGGATTTAGAACTGTAATATCTGCTGATCAAATAAAAGTTGTACAAAATGATAAAAGTGATATAGGTTTTAATTGGAATAATAATGAACATTTTGAATTATTTTTAAATGCACATATTGAGCTTATTAATATGGGCTTTGAAGCAATATTCATAGATTCTGCAAAACATATCGGAGGATATGATATGCGTAATTATACAGGTATAGGCGAATTGCCAACGTATGAACAGATGCAGTACATTATCCACGAGATTAGAAGTAGAACTGGAAAAACTCATCTTAGCTTTGTAGGTGAAAAAAGTTCAGGGGATCATCAGAGGTATGAAAATCTTGGACTATCAACAGGAACTGGCTTTATAGATCCTATAGATTTTAATAAGGTAAAAAAAGAAGCAATTAACTATAAATATTCCAAAAACTATTCTCCGGGGATAGAAATTTCTAATGATAATGATACAGGAGGAAGAAGTTATGAAGAACGGTTACATAGGATAAATAATTCATTATTTGCATACGAATATCCAAGCGATAAGCTAGCAAGTTTTATGCAAATGGAAGATTTATTTCCATTAAGATACGACACCAGTACACATCATCTTATGATGTCAAATCCTTCATACTCAACAGATGGAAAGCCCAAAAGTCATTGGAAAAATCTTTTTGCACAAAATGATGGGCGTGAATATAACAAAAAAGTAGCAGAATTATTTATACATACATTAAATTTGTAAAAACGAGAAAGGAGCTAGAGCAATGACATTTAATCCATTACAAGAAAAAGGATTACCATTAGAAAAACAATTGAGAAATTGGCATCAAATTGTTGGAAAACCATACAAAAAGCAAATAGTAGATTGTTATACAAGAACCAGACAAATTTTAATGAACGGAATAGAAGTAGAATCTTGGGGATTTAAGCATCAATTAAATAGATTTCTTTCACATTTAGATTCTGAGGATAAAGTAAATATCTCAAGAATAGGACGAATAGAAAATCAACAGCAAATGACATGCAATTGGCTTGGAGCAGCAGATCAATCTGTATTGGAAACGACATTAGGATATGAACAAGTTGCAGTTGATTTAACAGCTTGGCTGGCACAGAATGAGCCTGATAAATATGTTAAAGAAACATTTAATTTTGGTTTATTAGAAGATTTTGACCATCTGTACAGATATGCACAATTTGCATATATAGAAGAAGGTGTTGAACCAAATGATATAGTAAAAGGTCAAACTGATGTAATAATAGGGAGACCAACCCAGCATCATCACAATTGTAATGGTTTAAGAATAAGAAAACATTATGATAAAACAAAAGCTTTACCTCAAACTAAAGTAAATATATTAACCGTTTTATCTGGGGAACAGCAAACTCATAATTTTTATGCAGAACACGGATTTATGTATGGAAATCATGTATTAAGAGAAACTTATGCTGAAATAAAAGACGTAGAAGAAGAACACGTTACAATGTATGAATCACTAATTGACCCAACAGAAACTATGCTTGAAAAGGCATTATTACATGAATTTACAGAAGTATGTAATTATTATACTTGTTTAGAAGATGAAGTTGATGAAGAAATAAAAAAATATTGGGAACTGTTTTTAGATATGGAACTTGGTCATTTAAGAGTTATATCAGATATATTCAAGAAATA
>JAFQYI010000087.1 GCA_017406505.1 bacterium | reverse complement strand
CATATAAAGGAAATTTTGTTACAGGCTCAACAGGAATGAAACTTATTGAATATGCGTATGGAAAATTTTTAGAAAATATGTTTAATAATAAAGCTCAAAATGTACAAAAATTACAAATCGAAAATTTAGAAAAACAATTATCTGAAACAACAGATAAAAATGAAAGAAAAAGCCTGACGGCAAAAATCAAACAATACAATTCAGTATTAAACAGACTTAATGAAGATTTAAATAGTAAAAATCCGGAATGTATCATTGTTCATGATAACCAAAGAGAACCTGTTTTTGATGAATCTGATGGCATATTATTAAAAGATTTAACGCAAATGAATATGTACAGAAAAACATCTTATCAAACACCTGGAGATTATTATCGAGGTGATGGTGGATTTATGGAAGATGTGTTTAAAGATTTTGGATTTACTGAAACTAAAGCATATTCTATGGAAGATGAAGAAATTCAATATATTTTAGAAAATCCTGAAATTTCAAAAGATTATATTTTTTCTGGAGGAACAAAAAGAGAAGGAAAACGAAATTTATTCCATTCGGAACTTGTCATGGATAGAAGTTTAAATATGTATGGTGCTCATGCATATAGAATTTCACCTTCTCAAAACGAAAATGGAGAAATTATATATAAAGTATCAAATCCTTGGAATTCTTCTCACAACTCAATTTTAACAATGGAGCAATTAAAAGAATTTTTTACAGAAATTCATATTGCTAAAATTCAGTAAATACTATCCTTGTTATACTTTCCCTTTTAATGAAGAAATCTTAATATTGTTTTCTTTCATATATTTATATATATGACAAAATTAACACTTTTTACATTAATGTCAATGAATATTATTTCTAGAATTTTTATTGTATTATAAAAGTAAAAAATAATAAAAAGGAGAAAAAATATGCTTAATAATAAAATGGAACAAGCTTTTAATGAACAAATAAACAAAGAATTTTTTTCAGAATTTTTATATTTAGCTATGAAGGCAAAATTTTCTGAAATGAATTTACAAGGTTTTGTTAATTGGTTTGATGTACAAGTTCAAGAAGAAAGAGCTCATGCTTTCGGTATGTATGATTATGTTATTGAAAGAGGGGGTAAAATTGAACTTCAAGATATAGAAAAACCAATAGTAAAAAGTGAAAAGCCAATCGAAATTTTTGAACAAGTTTTAGAACATGAACAATATGTTACATCAAGAATTAATTATCTTTTAGATGTTGCAGAAGAAGTTAAAGATAGAGCTGCTATATCTTTTTTAGATTGGTATCTTAAAGAACAAGTAGAAGAAGAAGCAAATGTTGGAAGAGTTTTAGCAACATTAAAATTAATTGGTGATGATAAAAATGCTTTACTTTTATTTGATAAAGATCTTGCAACAAGAGTATTTAATGCTCCTGTTATAGGTTAATAAGTATTTTAAAAAAGTGATTATTTTTATAAAAAATAATCACTTTTTTATATATTTTATTCTTTAGGTATAATTGGATACAAATCACAGCAAAGATTACAAGGATTAAAGACCTTATGTTTTTTTATTGCTTTTCTGAATTGTATAAATTTTTTGTTATTAATTATTTATGATAATTTATATTCTTTTATTGAACCCATATTAATAGGCATACATGGATAAACAATACCTTCAGGATTTATAAAAATATCATGGTAAGGAAACTTACAAGGTTTGTATAACTTTGAAGGAGAAAGATTTCCTTTTTCAAAAAGTTGTTTTATTTTTTCTAAATCACCTGTAGGTTTGAATTTCGGCGCCCATCTTAGTAATGTTTTCGTATTTTTTGATAAACTTTCAAGTTCTTTATATATTTCTATGAAATGTTCCATATCAAAATATTGTTTTATAGGATAATTTTGTTTATATAATTCATTGTCAAAATTATCTTTTAATATTGGATTTTGTCTTAGAGATGTTGTTCGAATAAAAGAAAACGTAATAAAATCGAATTCATTCTCAATACAAAGTTTATATAATTTCGGGAGTTCATCAAGATTTTTATTAAGAACAACTGATTTAACTTCTATTAATGGATATTTTTTTCTACCTCTTTTCTTTTTTACTAATAATAAAGATTCAAAAGATTTATCAAAAACACCGTTTTTTTGTCTAAGGTTATCATGTACAGAGCCTATTCCATCTAATGAAACTGAAAATAGTAAAAATTTATTCTTCATAATATTTGATAGTTCTTCATCAGATATTAAAGTACCATTTGTATAAAGATTTAGTTTTCCAAAAACATGTTTAGATGCTTGCTCAAATATAACAGGTAAATCTTTTCTTAAAAAAATTTCACCACCAAGCAAAGAAATAAATGCATATCTTGGAATTTGTTTTATTACATTTAACCATTCTTCTGTCGATAGCTCATTTAAATTTCTTTCTTTCCCAAGATAACAAAAAGGACAAGTTAAATTACACCTATAAGTAAGTTCTAATATATATCTTAATGGCATAAATGATTTTCCCGAATTACTTATATATGATAAATCGGAATACAATTCTCTAGCTATATCAAATAAAAAAGAACTATCTATTTGCATTTTATCTCCTAAAATTTGATTTTATAGAATTTTTTATAAGTCTTGTTCCAAACTTAAAATAATTATATAAAATTTTAGGTTTTAATATACTATTTGATATCTTTTTATAAAGATAAGAAGGTCTAAGATAATATTCCAAAACAATTTTTTTTCTATAATTTTCAACATCTTCAGGATTAAGATTTGTATTAATAGAATTAATACAATTAAAATGACTTTTTCCGTATACTTCATCAGTAATACGACCTTCTTGTTGCAAAATATTATAAAACTCAGTTCCAACAAAAGGTGTTGCGATATGAACTTCAATGAAGTCTGTATTATTTTTTAACATAGCTTTTCTTGTAAGTTCAAAATGAGAAAAATCTTCCCAAGGAAAACCTATAATATAAAAACCAAAAGTTGATAACCCTGCTTGTTTTGCCATTTGAACAGCCTGATAATTTTGTTCTATAGTCGTATTTTTTTTCATTTTTTGTAATGACTCATTAGAACCGGATTCCAAACCAAAAGCAATTAATGAACATCCTGCTTTTTTCATTAAAGACAGCATTTGAGGGTTTATTGTATTTACTCTGGAATTTGCAACCCAATTAATTTTACCGTTTAATTTAGAATTTATAATTTTTTCACATAATTCATTTGTCCAATCTGAATTAATTGTGAAAGTATCTGCTTTAAAAAAGAAATTTTTAATTCCAAATTTAAAGAAACATTCTTTTAGTTCTTCTAAAATATTTGAAGAAGAACGAAATCTTATTTTTTTACCTGAAATATGTGGAGAAAGACAATAAATACAAGAAGAAGGACAACCTCTGGATGTTGATATTGTTGCTAATTTTTCTCCTGTATCCGGCATAACATATAATTCATTATTCATTTCTGCTCTATCAGGAAAAGGAAGAGAATCTAAATCTTCACAAAAAACATTATTATTTGTTTTTATAAATTTCCCATTCTTATTATATATAATTGACGGTAATGTTGAAATTCTATCTACATCATTAAAATGATAATCAATTAAATCTCCTATAATAAATTCTTCTTCTCCACCAATCAAATAATTGATTAAATTTGCATTGATTTTTGAAAGCAAATGTTCATTACAGTCGTAAAAAATAGCACCTTTTAATATAACAATAATATCTTCTTTTTGATTTTTAATTTTTTTTATTATTTCAATATCACTAAAAATAGTTGCATTAGTAGTACTAAGAAAAATAACATCGGGTTGCTCTTTTTTAACATCTTCCAATAATGCATTAATATCTAATCTTTCACTTTGATAATCTTTTAAAAATATCTTATAGCCTCGTTGCTTAAGAACAGCAGAAGCATAACCTAAATCATTACAAGCTCTCATAGAATTTGCTGAAGATTCAGATACATTTAATTGACACCTGTCTTCACCTCTTTGGTATAAATTTCCGGGAGGATAAATCAACATTATTTTTTTCATACTTCTAATTATAGCATAAATATGCTATTATAATAAAAATCGGAGAATTTAAATGGATTTAAGTGTTGTCATTCCTTGTCTAAATGAAGAAAACACAATAAAGATTTGTGTAGAAAAATGTATAAATGCTTTTGAAAAATTAGGAATTGAAGGAGAGGTAATAGTTTCTGACAACGGTTCAAAAGATAAATCTATAGAATTAGCAAAACAAGCAGGAGCAAAAGTTGTACATTGTAAAGTAAAAGGATATGGAGCAACAATACAAGAAGGTTTTAAAAACGCCCAAGGAAAATTTGTTCTTATGGGTGATGGAGATGATTCTTATGATTTCAATTCAATTGGAGATTTTTGGCAAAATATAGATAAAGATTTTGACATGATTTTGGGTTCAAGATTTAAAGGTATAATACAAGATGGAGCAATGCCACCACTGCACAGATATTTCGGAACTCCTCTTTTAACATTTATTGTAAATTTTTTATTTGGAACTCATATATCTGACTCTCAATCCGGAATGAGATTTTTCAGAAAATCATCTTTGGATAAAATAAAATTTAAAACAACAGGTATGGAATTTGCTTCAGAATTAACTGTACTTTTTAAATTAAATAAGATGAAAATAATAGAAATACCCATTAATTTATATAAAGATGGCAGAATAAACGGAAAACCTCATCTTAATCCTTGGAGAGATGGGTTAAGACATCTATTTTATATGCTTAAAATGAGAATTACTCACTTATTTTAAAAATAAGGAATCAAGATAATTGTATTAATGGTATAATTCTAAAAAATATTAATAGAAAAATTTCACTATGATTTTAAAAGAATTTTCTCAATATTTATTAGAAAATGAAGATATATCTTCAGTAAAACTTTTATATAAATGGTTAAAAGAAAAATTAGAAGTTTTACCGGTTAGTAACGTTGATAAAATTATAAAAGAAGAACTTTATACTGCAGAAAATGAATATGGCGATTTTTTAATAATTGCCAAAAGAGAATCGGGCAGGAATTTATTAAAAGCATTATATAATTTTGCATTAAGTTTTGAACATCAAAAAGTGGCTAGAGATATACACAAATCTAAGCCATCAGATTTTAATAATTAAGAAGTCTAACTTTTTATTTTTTAGACGTAGTTTTTGTATTATTAAGATAATTTATTATGTCTTGAGTTAAATCAATTCCACCCGTTAAAATAACCCTATAATCAAAAACAACATTAACATTTTTTTGTGCTGCTACAATTTTAGATGCAGATTGAATATTATTAAAAATTTCTTCCTCTTTTTGTAACTTTAATTTTAAAACAGCATCTTCTTTTGATTTATATTCCTTTTCTGTTTTTTCTTCAAAATTTTTCTTACTCAAAGGAGATTCTATAGCTTTATATTCTTTATCTTTATTTATTAAATACTGTTGTAATCCTAAAATTTTATCATCAATTTCTTTATATGCTTTTTGAGCAAAAGTATAGTTTTCTTCAATTTTTTTAAAATCAGCAAATCCTATAGTATCTGAAAAAACCGGTTTAACAATTGATAAAGTTAAGATAGTTGCTAATATAAAACTT
>JAFQYI010000086.1 GCA_017406505.1 bacterium | reverse complement strand
TAATTTAAATATAAAAATAAATTTTTCTAAAATATTATAAAATTCTATCTTGTCTTCAGAGCAAATATCCTTTTCCGCTAAAACAACCATTGTAGATACTTTTGCGTAAAATAGATCAGGCAATCTTGAAAGCCTTTTTAACCAAATTTTCTCTTCATCAGGGATTTTTAAATCTATATTATCAGGAATATTAACAATTGCCCAAAATTTGCTGTATAGTTCCAAACTTTCAATATAGTTATATAACAACTCGAATGCTTTATTGTAATCTAGATCCTTGCAACAAGCTTGGTAAAATTCTCCATTGTCAACTGAAAACTCATTATTTAATATATCATCAATAAAAGCATTTCCATTTTTTTTACTTAATCTTTTATATACTATCCAATGAGCTTTTAAATATAAATCATCTGATAAATTTGAGTTTTCATAATTTAAATAATCATAGATATTTTTCCAAGCTATATCAATTTTATTTTGCAATCTATTTTCATAATTATTATTGTCGTTTTTATTAAAGAAAGTTGATAAATACATTAATCGGTTTTTTAATAATTCTAAATTCGTTAAAGGTTTCCCTCTATTATTCATTGTTTCAAATGTAACTCTTACATCAAAATCTTCGGTAATGTAATAAACATTAAAAATTAACCTATTTAGTATTATATTAACAATTTCAACAATATTATCGTCATCAAATTGATCTAATTCTTTTGCTATATATTCTGCTGCAAAATTAATATTTGATAAATATTGACTGCTATGTTCCATATCAGTTCTATAATCATATATTCTTCGACTAAAATATTCCTCTGCCTTATCTTGTCTTTTTACAGAATATCCAAAACGATGTATTTTACTTGTATTTTCTAAAATATTTTTTACAGTATTATAATCAAAACTTTTAATATTTTCTTCTTTTGCATATTCAAAAATTGTTTTCAAAATAATTATTATAGATGTAATTCTTTGTTGTCCGTCAACTATATAAAAAGAAGTTGTCTCCTGTAAACATTCTTGCATTAAGTCGATTTCTTGTTTTATTTCATCTAAAGCTAACATTCCCACATAATGCTTTCTTGAGATGTTATTTATATGAAATAATCTAATTATATCATTCCATAATTCTATAAATTCTTTGTTCCAAGAATACCCTCTTTGATAATCTGGAACTCTATAAAAATGATCTGCCGAAAAAAGCTCTTTAATTGTTTTCAAGTTATTTTGGTTTGTTATTTGAGTTGTCATTTCTCAATTCCTTTATTATTTTTGTTTATTATTCTTCCCCTCAACATGTTCTTTTATCACCTTATAAACATATCTTTGAGTTGTATCACAAGCTTTAACTAGCTCGATTATATTTCTTCTTGTCGCAGTATAGTTATCTATAATATACTGCTTTTTATATGGTTGATTACAGTGAGCATGGATTGAAAACTTGTCTCCTGCGGCATTAAACATCAATTTCTTAGTTGCTTCTAATCCAATAATTTCGCAAAGCAATTTTAAATCTTCTGTTGGAAGATTATCCTCTGTTATATATTTTGCCCATACAGGCTCAGGTTTTAATTTTATAGCCATTATTCCCCCTTTACCTCATTATATAACAAACGGAACTAATTTCGGTTCCGTTTGGTTCCGCTTTTGCTCCGTTTGAAAAAGGTCACTATTATATACAAAATTTTTGCCTTTGCAATACAACAAAATCTTTGTTTTTGTAGGTTTGAAATGGCACTTGTTGATATGTTTCGATATGGATACATTGACTACCAATTTCTGGGGAGCAGAGTTAATGTGTGAAAGGAGAAAAATTATGCAAAATTCAAATTTAGACTGGATTACAACAAAAGAACTCGCAGAAATTAAAGGTATATCTGAAAGAGCTGTTCGTAAGTCCATCGCTAAAAACAAGTATGTTATAAGGAAAAGTTCAAAATCTTATGAAATTTTAGTAACATCTTTGGAAGAAAGTGTTAGAAAAAAAGTAACAGAACGCAGAGAAAAATCAACAGCACTTGTTCCAATTAATTATGTTGTTCCTGAAGAGCAAAAGAAATTGGCTCTTGCAAAATATGACCTGATTAAAAATTGGGATAAATTCAGAAATGAAAAATCAAATAAAACACAAGCTGGGAAAGATTTTCTTGATGCCTACAATAATAATTGTTTATGCAAAAATTTATTTGTTGCAATAGGCAAAGTTGCTATCGGTACAATTTACGAATGGCATAAAAAGCTTCGGGAATATAATGACGATTGGCATAGTTTAATCAATAATTACACATTTGGAGCCAAAACAACAAAGACACTACTAACTGAAGCTGAGAAATCAGAACTACTAAAAAATCTCTTACATCCAAACCAGTTAAATATTGGGAAAGCTATTAAATATACTAAAATGGCATTAAAAGGCAGGGGATATGAAAATTTATGCTGCGATTTAACTTACCGAAGATTTGCGAATAACTATAAGGCTGAACACTATGATGTTTGGGTTGAGGCTCGTGAGGGCAATAAGGCTCTGCATGATAAAGTTCTCCCATATATTACAAGAGATGTTTCAAAACTGGAAGTTGGAGATGTTATTATTGGCGATGGACATAGATTAGCATTTTTTGTTAAAAATCCATATACAGGCAATCCTGTCAGACCAACATTAGTAGCTTATCAAGATTGGAAATCCGGTGGTTTTGTAGGATTTGAGATAATGCTTGAAGAAAATACACAATGTATTGCTTCGGCGTTAAGAAATTCAATTATAAATCTCGGGAAGGTTCCTAAATTTGTTTATCAAGATAACGGTAAAGCTTTTAAAGCGAAATATTTTACCGAAGATGGAATAGCAGGTTTGTTTAAAAATCTTGGTATTCAAGTTATATCCACAAAACCATATAATGCAAAAGCAAAACCTATTGAAAGATTATTCAGAGAATTACAAGATAGTTTTGAAGTAATGTTTCAGTCATACACAGGAACAAGTATTGTAAAAAAGCCGGCTCAATTAAAAAGGAATGAAAAACTCCATAAAGAGTTATTCAAATTAAATATTCCGACAATAGAACAAGTTATTTTAGTTTTAAATGCTTGGCTGCAAAAATATCATTATGAACAGCCTTGCCCACACGTTGAAGGTAAAACAATTGGTGAAGTTCTAAACTCCGGCAAAGGTGAGGGCGTTAATACCAAAACTTTAGATGACCTTATGATGGCTCGTGAAATTAAGAAAATCAAAAGAAACGGAATAAAATTCTTAAAAAGCGATTATTATGATCCAGCTTTATGTGGTTACAAGAAAAATGTCATCATAAAATACAGCTTGTTCGATTTGAGTTCAATTAAGGTGTTTAAATTAGACGGAAAATTTATGTGCGAAGCAAAGAGGGTAGAACCTATAAACCCGATAGCAAATTATATGGGTACTCCTAAAGATATTGAAGATTTAAAACAACAAACAAAAATGAAAAAACAACTAGAAAAACAAGCAGAAACTGAATTTGTAAATCATTTGAAACGGACTCAGGTTCACACCCCATTATTAACAATGGATTTACCTGAAAAACAGGAAGCTGATGAAATTGAACAATTTAGTGCTGAAGTAAAAAAACAAGCAGATGAAGAAATTTTCAATGGTATTTTCAAAAATAAATACGAAAAATATGAATATTTGCTCCAAAAAGATAATCTAACCAAAGACGAACAAGACTGGATTAAAGAATACGAAAACACTGATGAATACGAGCAAATATATGGCGAAGATAAGGAGGTAATTGATGCATAAATTATTTGTTAAAACTCGTAATGTCAAAAACTTCATAGGATTAATGAACAACCTGATAGATAAATCCAATGAAGTTCCAAAAATGGGACTAGTATATGGCGATCCCGGATTAGGTAAAACTCAAACTGCCGTTTGGTGGGCGACAAGAAATGATGCCGTTTATGTCAGAGCCCAAAACAAAATGACAAGTCGATGGCTAATGGAAAAAATTGTTTTTGAACTCGGAGAATCCCCATCAAGAAAAATGGCTAATCTTATGGAACAATGTATTGCTCATTTAAGACTAAAACCGCAAGTAATAATCATTGATGAAGTTGATTATCTTATCAGCCGTTGCAAAATCGTAGAAACTTTGCGTGATGTTCACGATTTAACAGGAGCTCCTGTTGTGTTAATAGGTATGCAGGAAGCTAAAACAAAACTCGGCAAATACAGACATCTGTACGACAGGTTATCTGAAATTATAGAATTTAAACCTTTTTCTAAAGAGGATATGGAGGTTATCGTTGAAGAATTATCCGAAATAAAGATAACAGATGAGGCAAAAGAAATATTTTTTGAAAAAACTAACCGCTTTCGCCAGATTATCAAAGGGATTTCATTACTTGAAAATTTGGCTGCGACAAACGGATTAAACAAAATTGATGTAAAACAAGTGAAAGGATTGACCATTGAAAAGTAGAGATTTAATAATAAAAACAGCAAGAAGATTAGATAAATTTAATCTTGATGAATTAATAGTTGTATCAGAACTTGACGAAAAAGAAGTAACAGAAATTTTATCGGATTTAATTAAACAACAAATTATTTTGAAAAATAATAATACTTATTTTTTCAATACTAAAAAATCTGCTGAAATTACCAATAATGACGGGGATGAAACAATAAGTGAATTTAATCCGATAGTTATAGAGGAAGAGGAAGGTTATGAGGATTTTCTGAAATTTGGAGAAGAAACTCAAAATCGGGTAAGAGCTTATGTGGGATTATTAAACCTAATTCACCAAGCAGGAACTAAAAATATAAATAAAGTTGTAGAGTTGTTTAATGAAACCTCCGGTTATCCAAGAGTATCACCATCAGCTTTTACAAGAGTTCGCAAAAAATACAGCCAATATGGTTTTAGAGGAATACTACCAAAATACAGTAAACATATTACAGTTGCTATTCCTGATGAAATATATACTTGTTTCAAAAAATATTATTTAAATAATGAAAAATTATCTGCTCAAGAAGCAATATACAGAGCTCAAAAAGAATTACAATCCGAGCAAAAGATTGAGCAGCCTTATGCTTATACTTCTACTCCTTTTGTAAGAAAAGTAAGAACGGAATTCACAAAAGAGCAAATTGAATATTTCAGAAATAATATAGAGGCTCAAAAGCCTAAATTTGAGCCAATTAAAGTAAAAGAACCTCTTGATATGAAGTTTGAAAAAGCCGCATATATATATTTAAAACATCTAAAAATGGAAAACAAACTTGAAAGATTAATGCACGATAAAACTAATTATAAAAACCATTTAAAACCGTATTTTGATAATTTATCAATAAGAGAAATAACGACGAAGGTTGTAGCTCAATTTAAGCAAAGTATGTTTGATAACGGATTTCAACTTGTATCGGTAAATATTTATATTACATTACTGAAATTAATTATAAAAACCGTTTGTCCCCTGACAAATAGTCTTGTTGTAAGAAATAACTCTAAACAAAAAGTTTATAGCGTTGATATGAATATTTTATCGGATAAAAAAATTACTGAATTATTAGATATTTGTAAGAAAAAATATCCTGCTGCATACCCTGTAATTTATTTGAGTTTATCAACGGGAGCAAGTGTTCCTGAAATATTAGCCTTAACTTGGGAAAGGATAAATTTTGAAGATAATACGATATTTTTGAAATATTTTCTATATGAACAACGTCTTGTTATGAATAGATGCGGATCAACAATACGAAAATTAAAATTTGATGACAATATTTCCGGTATTTTGAAAAAGAAATTTGAAGGAACAAATCCTGAATTAACGGATTTTGTATTCAAATTTGACTCTCCAAAATCTCCTCAACAATACTTAGAAAATATTGTATTAAGAGGGCTATCAGCACATCTTGGGATAGTAAGACTGCACCCAAGCGATTTACAGCATAATTTTGTTAATGTGTGCTTAAAACAAAATGTTCCTATTACTTTTATTCAAAAAGCAATAGGATACTATGGTTTACCCAATTTTATAAGAATATACAAAGATTTAATCGCAAATTTGGATAACGGAAATTATAATCCGCTCAATAAAATTTTAGAAAATAAGGAGTAATTATGAAAAAACAATTATTGGCAGAGTCTGCCGCTAAACTATATATTGAAAAATTAATGACATTAGAAAATATTGCTCAACGGTTGAATGTGAATGAAAGAACTCTTCGCCGTTGGAAAGCGGCAGATAAATGGGATGAAAAACGCTCAGAGTATCTTAAAAACAATACAACTTTCCACGAGGATTTGTATAAATTTGGGAGAAACTTGTTGGATTCTATACAAAATGATATGGCAAAAGGTGAAAAGATTGAACCTGCAAGAATGTATGCTGTAACTAAAATTATGACAATGCTTAAGAATGTGAAAATCTACGAGGATAAAGTAACTAGCGAAAAGCACATGCCGGAAGCAACAAAACCTGAAGGTTTATCTCCTGAAGTTATAAGAGAAATTGAAGAGAAAATTTTAGGAATAAATTATGACGATTAAATTTTTAAAATCGTTTTTTAACGGTTTTAAATATATTCAAATGAGGTTTTATATATAAATTGCATTTACCCCACCTTAATCGACCAGTTGAACACTTTTTGAACAATGTTTGAATATAGTTTACATTAATTTAATTTTTTTGCTATTTTGTTATAAATTAATATTAGAAAATTGTTATAGAATTTCCTGTCAAATCTATATTCTCATTTTGAGCAATATTATTATATATTTTATTTATTTCATCTGAAACTTTTTTTGTAACATATTCCTCTATTGATTCTATTAGTGGCATTATCATCCATCCGCAGTAATCATCATCTAGAATATCGGCATATTTCATTTTAATAGGTGTTTCTTGCTGTTGTTTCATAAGAATACTATAGTGGAAACTACAATATAAAGAATTATTTATTTTTTTATCATCAATATCTTTTATATTATATTCTACTAATAATGGAAGATTAGAATACATAAATAACATATCTTTTATAGTTGGGAAGAATTCTTCTACAAATTTCACATAAGCAATATGCATTTTATAAAAAAGCATTTGGCAGTATTTGTTTCTTTGTTTTTTGCTATATGAATCAATAATAACACTCCCATCTATTCGTTCTTTGATTTCACCATTAATAGATTCACAAATTATATGCGGAAGTTTAGCCTCTGCATCTGCTCTTGGTAAAGGGGAATCTAGTGTTTTGCTATATTTTTGATATTCTATTAGATAATTTTCTAAGATATCAATCCCTGCAATTTTTATATTGGGTATTACTTTTTGTGTTTGTATAAATTGTTCTATTAAAACATCATTGTATTGTACAATTTTATTATTGGGTTCTATTAAAATTGTTTGATTAGAAAAATCGATTTTATTCTTACCATCAAGATATATTTTTATTTTTAATCTATTTATTTTGTCTAAAATATCACTTATTAAAATTGGAAAAATATTTTTTTTGTATCTATTGTATGAATAATTCCCGTTTTTACTTATATTTTCTTCCTTATAACCAAGCAAACAAGAATATACTTCAAAAAGATTGAATGTTCGTTCGTTTAATATAATTTCATTATTTTTTGGATCAAAATAGGAATTGGGATAATATTCTGGAGAACCTCCAAGACCATTGTGGCGAGGTTTTTTTAATATTCTAAAAACATCTTCTATTAATCTTATGAATGCTTTTGATTTCATACTATTTTCATCATTAATCTTTAATCCACTTGAAATGCCGCCTAATTTATGGAAAGTGTCATTATATTTTTTGCTCTAAGTTTCTTGATATAAATTTTTCACCAGTACAATACGGGGGATCAATATATATTAAATCTACTTTGATATTATTTTTAATTAAATTATATAAAGCATAACAATTATCAGAATATACCAAGGCGTTTGAACCTATATTTATATTGGTTTGAACTTCGTTAATATTATAAAATGAAGTTTCAATAGGATTTAGTATAGTTTCTTCTGATTCTTTATTTCTATATGACAATTCAACACTCCCATATTTTGATAATTGTAATATGGTACCAATCTTGTTATGTTTTTTTTCTAATAATTGATTTTGCATAGATCTCCTACTAGTATTATATTACCAAGAAAATTCTTTATAAGCATCAATGTTAAGTTATTTGTTTTGATTACATAAAATATCTAAAATCGTAAGATTTATTATACAAAGCCTCTTTTTGCTTAGACATCCTCGAAAGTGTCTTTGCAAAGTCTAGTGTTACCGGCATATTTTTATACAAATTATCGCCACTGTTCCAATTCATCTTAGTTAGCATTAATATCTCTTTAACCAATGTGTCCCCGGATGCTTTGCCATAAAATCTTTTTACTAAAACTGGTATAGGTATTCCTCTTCCACCTTTATAGTATGTATTATATCTGCAATTCCCTATATCATCTCCAACAACACAACCATGTGTCCATAACAAGAAACTGTCATTTGATAATTTTATAGTAGTTCCACGTTCAAGAGGAAAACTATTAGGAAGAGCTTTTCCTTCTTTTATAAAATATTTTATCGCTCTATAAGGGGAATATCCCTGAATTTGCAGTAGTTCAATGTCTTCAATTCCCTCTAACGCTTCAGTAAACCCTGAAATTTCTTGAGGTGTAAAAGGGGTTGTCTTATGTATGACAATTCTTCTTAATTTTGCAACCGGATCACACTTGTAGTATTCTTCTCTCAATTTGCTAATGGTTGTTCTTGCTTCATCTCGCTTCATATATGGATTTTTACCAACATATTGAGGATCGTCTAATTTTTTCAATATTAATCTTATTCCAGTTCCTGTTGAATCAAATAATTGGCTACAACCTATACATATTCCTTTTGTGTTAGATTTTGCATAACTAATTCCAACAAAAGCAGTCTCATCATCTAAAACTACAGGATGCCACAAAACACCGGATGCTTTTGCATATAAACTTGTTGATAATGCCCACATTACTTTACATTTATCATAAGCCGTTAGAGAACGTTCCTCTATAAATTGAATTTTTATACCTTTATTGGTTCCGTATAGTTTTATAGCATCATGCAAATTAAAATCTGGGTCATATCCGCTATCTTCTCTGAATTTTGCAAATGATTTTGGTATATATACAACTAAAACATCAAAATCTGATAATTGAGTTTGAAAATAATCTATTTGAGATTTTATACTATCGACAAAAAATGCTGTGTTTGCTTTAGAAGTTGCAGCTTCATCGTACATTCTGCATAATTGTGTATTGTTTTTATCAGGAATATTTAGACTTCTTTTATATGTATCATAAAATCCTTCATAATTCGGTAAAAACATTTCATCACTTTTTGCAGCATGTTTTACATTAAGATTATTTAAATGTCCTATAATATTATCAATTTGTTGAATTGGAGACAAAATAGCAATTCTAATAGGCGATTTCTCGGCAGTTTCAAAAGAATAATCAATAGGTGCATACCTTTGCAAACCTTTTAACTGATTTATGCTTGTACGATTTTTGTCATTAACATCAAATAACATTTCGGGTTCGTCAAATTTATGTGAAGATACCTGTGGATATTTTGAATCTGTCAATAATTTGTATGAAAAACACACAAAGTTAAATTTTATAGAAAAGTCACTATTTGTAAATATAATTTCATTACTACCTCTTGTCCGAAGAAATGCATTTAAATCTTTTAGGATCTTACCATAATCAGCATTATATATGCTT
>JAFQYI010000085.1 GCA_017406505.1 bacterium | reverse complement strand
TGTCAAAAGATGAAGCTTGATATGCAATATTTTCTGCAGTGTTTTTTGCATAATCGGAAAAATTTTTATCGGCATAATTAGAAAATAACCGTATAGCAAAAAACGATATTAATAACACAATAAAAGTTATTAATATAAATAAAATTTTTACGAGAGATATATTATTATTTTTTACATTCATCGTACTATAATTTTACCATTTTATAAATTTTTTGTTTGCTTTTTAATATATTGTATTATTATCAATATGTTTTATATCTATTAAACTATATTTTAGTTAAAGTAGATATTTTAAGATTTTAGAATCTTGTCTTTCAGAACAAATATATTTGCTAAAATTGTACCTGATACGGAATGCCAAACACAAGAAACAGCAGAAATAATGGCAGCTTCAGGAAGTAAGGCGAAATGTTTTGTTGCCAAAACTGTTGCTAATCCTGCATTTTGCATACCAACTTCTATTGAAATAGTTCTTTTTTTTGCTTCTGTCATGTTTGTAAACATACCTATTATCCAACCAAAAATATAACCAAGTAGATTATGACAAAATGCTGTTATAAAAATAACAACACCGGATTTAATAAAAGTGCTGCCAAAATGAGCAACAACACCTCCAACAATACAAGCTAAACCCATACAGAGAGTCCTGGCATAATCTTACAAATTTTAGGGAATTTTTTATTTTTTCTAAATATATAATTTAAGGTTATTCCTATTATTACGGGTAAAATTGTTACGATTAATACTGATTTAAACATTCCAAGAAGATCAACATTAACTGATTCTTTTGCTAAATAATATACTAATATTGGAGTCATAATGCGAGCTAATAATGTTGATACTGTGGTCATTCCAACAGAAAAGGCAACATCTCCTTTACATAAAAAAGACATTATATTAGAAGAAACTCCACCAGGACAACATCCGACTAAAATTAAACCTATTGAAATTTCTTTAGGTAGTTTAAATACATGAACGAAACTAATAGCAATTAATGGCATGAAAAAATATTGTGCAAATGTACCAATCCCAATATCCAAGGGTTTTTTTAAAAGTATTTGAAAATCTTTTAATGATAAAGTCATTCCCATAGTTAGCATAATTATTCCTAAAATTGCTGTTTGAGTATTGCCTTCTACCCATATAAACATATTAGGAAAAAAGAATGTAATAACAGCAATTATGATAATAAAAATTGAAGTTTTTGACGATAAAAAATCGCTAAATTTCTGTGCTATTTTTAGCATTAATTCCAATCTTTTTGATTTTGATTATAACACAGAGATAATTAAATATTATCAAACAATATGAATTAAGAAATTTAAAAACAGATAAAACATATTATAAAATTATATTATAATAATCAAATTTACCTGTTTATATCTTCAAAAAGTGGAATGGACACAGAATTGACATGTTTTTTAAAGAAGGCTTGTGTATAAAACTCTAAAAACTAAAAAGAGCCTGTATTTACAGACTCAAAAAGTTAAATGTCGAAGATGTTACTATTTTGGAACCTTTCGACAACGTATGCCAGAAGATTGTATCTGTAATGAAACAGTCTACGCAAGAGTATTATAATATGAGGTTGCTTCTTGGGTTAAAGGTTTCGTAATATCTATTATTTTATTTTTATTTTTTTAAATATTTTTTAAAACTGTATTCTCTTTTGTAATATTTACATTTTGATTATTTTGATAAAAAAGAAAGTAAAAAAATTTACCTTTAAAACAGTATAAATTTTATGATGTTTTAATTCTTCATTCATATAGAAAAAACACCCTAAGAAATTTATTCTAATATATCCTCTCTCGTTAGAAAGAGATAGTGTAGTCCTGTCTCAATATACACTTACAAAGATACTGACTTTCTTTTATTGTCGGCATTTTGACGTATTATAAATATTCTTTAGTGAGTATATAATGCGCAATGTTCTCAAACTCTTGATTTTTGGTTCAATAACTGTATTTACAGCTTTTTGGGTCTTTAAATTTATGACTCAATGAGCGTAACTAAAGAAGATTATTCCGCAGTTTGTTCTCTTGATACGGGCATGCATTAAATTAAACACAAAAAATATCAGTAAAGCGTATATATTTAGGATAACAACAAAAGAGCCTCTTAAGCCCTTTATTCATAGCTTTTTTGCCGTTTTGAATTCAAGTGCAAAAAAGGTGTTCATTCTACCTCATGACATATGCTGAAGGGCAGGTAAACATCAAAGTAAAGTCCTTGTCGTATATATAATTATAAAGTACTCATTGCTTTATCAAACTGAGATTGCCTATCTGCCTTATTGAAGAAGGGTAAGCCTTTAATTCTATACTTGTTGTCATCAAGGAGAGTGGTAACAGGTTTTCCTGATTCTTCAATTTGTAATAAGAACTCTTCTTTCCATGAATCGTTTTTTATAAGGTTAGAAC
>JAFQYI010000084.1 GCA_017406505.1 bacterium | reverse complement strand
TAAAAATATTGAAAAAGTATTTAAAGTATTTGCATAAAAAGGAGTTTATATGTCTTACAAAAACGACAGTTTATTGGTTATTTCGAATAAATACGGAGCAGCAAGTGGTGATGCAAAAGCGATGTTATTTGAAACTTATGACCAGTTAAGAGATATAGTTGTGAGTGGTTCAGCTACTGATGGAGCAGGGTTTGGAACAGCAGGAAGCTGGTTATGGAATATTGCAAGATTTATAGCTCCCAGTTCATTTATGTCTGTAATGGGGGGCAATACAGCGATAAATATTCCCGGAACATCATATTGGACACCTATGCAAGGTGGTACATCAACAGTTGATGGAGGAAATTCAGCATTTGGTATAAGTGAGCTTGGTTCATTTCCTGGATTTCCAAGTGGAGCAGCGTCTGTAATACAAGGTTTTGGTTCATCAAGTTCAGGATATTTTACAGGAGCAGCAGCAAATATAGCAGCTGCCTCAGATATAGCCGGTGTAGCAGGTATTAATGCAGCAGCTTATGCATCAGGTGTTGCAGCAGGTTACGGTTATGCTAATAGTTTAGTTATTCCTGCAGCAGGTATTATTTCAGGTTTAGGAGGTATTTTACAAGCTGTTTCACCTTATGCAGGCGTATATGGAATTGCCGGTACTATCGTTGGAAACTTAATGCAAGGTACAAGTAGTGCAGCTCTTGCTGCTTATCAAAACGTAACAGGTAAAATTCAAGCTAATGCTGATACAATTTTAGAAAATAAAGTTAAAAATATTGAAACTGTCGTTAAAATGATTGACGTTCAAAATGATGTAGTTAAGAAAATGTTAAAAGAAGAAATGGAAGGTGCAAAAAGCTCCGTTGATAACATTTCTAATTAATGATAATTTTTGTAAATTTTTTAAGCAGCATTTTAATTTATTAAGATGCTGCTTTTTCCATGAAAAGCCATGTAATAACTAAATTAGACATGATTTTTAAATATTAAGAATTGTAACAAAAATAAAACTAAATATTAAAGTTTTCATGTAATTGTGTCGATAGATATAGAGTAAGAAGAAAAAAGTAAGAAAAGTAAGGAGCCCAACTATGGGAATGGCAGCATCACAAGCAAGATTTTTAGGTTTAACAGCAAGAAAGTCCAACACAGAATATGAAGGACAACAAGTAAACCAACAAAGAACAGCTTTAGCAAATGAATCTGCTAGCTTATACAGCAAACTCACTAATTTGACGGTTCCTACTCCTCCGGATATCACAAACTACTATAAGACTGAATACACATTCTCTTATAACGGAGATACTTATACTTTTTCTTCTCTTCCTGTTAAAGGTAGCGACGGATACACAATCAGTGTTTCTAAAACAACTCAAAAAGCTGGTTACAGAGCTGTTGATATGGAAGATCTTGGCTTTGATCCAAAAGGAAAGACTCCTTCTTCTATTGCACTTAGCACTCGTCCAAATTTAATTGATTTTCTCAATGCTTCATTAGATGAAAAGAATCAAATTGATAAATCAACAGATAAAGTAGCAAATGTATACAGCAATAATGATAATTGGTACTATGAAGTTGATGGACAATATTATCAATATGTTCCAACTGATGTTGTTCAAGATTTCATTTATTCAGGAGCAAGCATCGAATTCAATGAATCAGGTGATTTCAGCACTCTTTCTTGCCCAGCATTAACAGGCAATAACAAAGTTTCCATTTCTACAACAACTGTTGCTGATGATGAAGCTTATGACTTAGCTATGAATGAATACAAAAAAGAATACAACGAATATGAAAAAACAATGGCTGCAATCAACGCAAAAACTGAAGTTATTCAACAACAAGATAAAACTCTTGAACTCAGATTAAACCAATTAGATACTGAACAAAATGCTATTTCTACTGAAATGGACGCTGTTCAAAAAGTTATTGAAAAGAACGTTGAATCAACTTTCAAAACATTTGCATAAACAATATTTAAAGATATCTTACACATACACACTTACTTACTTACACACTTACATTTCTTACAATTATAGCCGGCATGAATGTCGGTTTTTTTTTGCATAAATAAACAGGCATGCTTGAGAAGAAAATATTACAGCAAAATTGAAGCTAAAAGAGCAAATATTATAAGAGGAATATTATAATGTAAAAAAGTTGGAATGCATGTATCTTTAATATGATTATGCTGACCATCAATATTTAACCCTGCTGTTGGTCCTAAGGTTGTATCTGATGCAGGAGAACCGGCATCACCAAGGGCTGCTGCCGCACCTATAAGAAGTATGGTTGCTGTTGTTGAAAATCCTGTGCTTTGACAAATTGGTACAAACAAGACTGCGAGTATTGGTATTGTTCCAAATGAAGAACCTATTCCCATTGTGATGAATAATCCTGTTAATAACATTAATAGTGCTGCAATAAATTTATTACCATTCATCAATGGTTCAATAGAGGTTATTAATGAATCTATTCCACCTGTTGATTTTAATACCATAGCATAACCAGCTGCAATTAACATGACAAAGGCAATGTACCCCATTAAACTAACACCTTCATTAATCATTTGGTCTGTTTTGTCATGTTTTACGACACCAGAGGCAAAAATTATTGATAAGCCTGAAATAGCACCTAAAGGTAACGATTCGGTTATTATTTGTACGATAAACGTAACAAATGCAGCTAGAAGTGTAATGGCATGTTTTTTAGAAAACTTTGGAATATCCTCATTTTGTTTGTCTATATTAATACTTTTATATTCTCTTGGCTTTCTATAAGAAATAAATATAGCTATCAATAATCCGACTAACATAGCTATTCCTAATATCCATAGAGATTGCCAAATATTTTCTTTCTGAACAGTTAATCCGTTTTGCGATAAGTTATCACAAATCAATCCTTGAAAAACTGCACCAAATCCTGCCGGAATAACAATATAAGGGGTTTTTAAACCAAAAGATAATGCACATGCCACAGCTCGTCTGTCTATTTTTAATCTATTCATAAGCTCTATTAACGGAGGAATAATTATAGGAATAAAAGCTATATGAATAGGAATTAAATTTTGTGAAAAAACAGCTATGATTGTTAATATAAAAAGAAGTCTGTATTTATTACCTTTTATTATATTAAAAACTTTATTAGAAATCACATTAGTCAATTCTGTATGAGCCATTGTTGCTGCAAAAGTACCAAGCAAAATGTAGCTTAGTGCAGTTTCAGAATTTCCACCCATTCCACTAACGAAAGTGTTCATTATATTTGATATTGGAATATGCGCGATAATACCTGCCACAATAGCTGAAATGATTAATGCTAATAAAACATTAACTTTTCTTATGCAAAGGAAACATAATAAAATTACAGAAACTATAACAGGATTTAAAAATAAATTCATATACATCATATTATAAGTGTATCATGAACAATTTATTTTAAAAGTTTATTTTATATTCCGAGTGCTGCGAACATTGATAGCCAAATTATCTGATTTGCAAAAAAACAGGTTATAATTGTCATAATTGTACAAAAATATAACACTATTTTGGTATTCATTTGAGAAGAAGAAAAAATTTCGTTTTTCTTTGTTTTATCAAACATTAAGCCAATTAGATTAAAATATCCATAAATACCAATAATAGTTAATAATAAAATAATAAATAAAACCGGTAGACCTGATAAATCAATTCTCATTGAAGAACAAAAAAGATATAATTTTGATAAAAAACCGGCAGTAGGAGGCAACCCTGCAAGAGCTGTAACACAAATCACAAAAGCTGTTGTATAATAAGGTCTTACATAAAACAGACCTCTATAATCTTCTATTAAATCACTTTTTGAACAAGAAACAAATGTAATACCTCCAGCCCAAATTCCATAATTTATAAAAAGATAAACTATAGCAAAATAAACGAAAGAAGATACTCCATAATTAGAAAATATACTTAATCCTAAAAGCATAAATCCTGATTGAGCAACAGTAGAATATCCTAAAAATCTTTTTATATTTTTTTGTCTTATAAGAGAAAATAATCCGTATGCAATAGTTAAAATAGAGATAATAGATAACAAAAACTGCAATAAGGGAGCTTCTTTCATAATACTTCCAAGTAACCTTGACATTATTCCAAAAGCAGATACTACAGGAACGTAAGATAAATATGCACAAACCGGATATGGAGAACCCTGATAAACATCTGGTATCCACCTATTAAACGGCATACAGTTTGTATGAAACATTAAACCGGAGATTATAAAAATTGAAGCTAAAACAAATAAGATAGAGGAATCTTGTCCATAATATTGTAAACTTAAAAGAGTAAAGTTTAATTCTCCTGAAATACCGTACAATATTGATATACCAAACAGTAAAAACCCAGCTGAAACAAGAGATGTGATTAAATATTTTATTGATGCTTCTTTGTTTTTATATTTATTCCAATATGAGATTAAAATTGTATTGGATAAAGACATTCCGGCAAGAGAAACAATCATTGGAATAAAATCATTAGCTCCAGCTAAACACATTGAAGAAAATATTGAAATTAATAAAATTGTATAATATTCAAAAGCTCTAAATCTGAATTTTTTAATAATATTTTGCGAAAGTAATATTGTAAAAAAGCTACCCATTAAAATTAATACTCTAATTACCATTGTAAAATTTGTCTGAATATAATTTTCGGCAAATATTGAATAACCCCCATGAATAATCCCACAAGTTATTGTTATTAAAGGTAATAAAACTGCTAAAAGAGCAATTCTGCTCGATATTTTATAAAATTTTTGACCAAAAGTTAAAGAT
>JAFQYI010000083.1 GCA_017406505.1 bacterium | reverse complement strand
GGTTTGCAACTTCTACAAGTTCTTCCCCTGTTAAACCTAAACCTACTTGAGCTTTGTTTTCTTTTAAGAAAGCTACTCTTTCTTCTTGTGCTTCAACATCTTTTAACTGAGTTTCCAAAACTTGAATTTCATCTTTTATGCCTGCGATTTTTTCATTTTTAGTAGCATTAATTGATGCAATATCTTTATCATATTGTTCAAGACTTCCTCTTATTGAATCAATATAACCACCTTTTGCCTGAGCACCTGCTGATGAATTCAATGTTTCAGATATTAAATTTTGTTTTTGTTGTTCAAGTGTTTGTTTTTCTTCTTCTAGTTGAGTCTTTTCATTTTCTGCTTTTGCAAGATCATCTGCCAATTTTGCATTTTCTTCTTTTAATGCTTTTATTTTTGCGTCGATATTGCTAATTTGAGTATTTATTGATGAAGATTTTGATGCATAATCATCGCTATCCTTAGAAAGCTTTCCTAACATTTGAGAATTATATGCTTTTTGAGCTTCTAAAGCACCTATATAATTTTCATTTGATGTCATAGTTGCTTGTGTATCTCTGATAAAATCATCTTTTTCACTTATAGCTTTTTCTTTATCAGCTATTTGATTATTATAATTTTGTTCTTGTTCTTTATATGCATTATATTCTTCGTCAGAAACCCCTGCTTGTTCTTTTAAAGCTTTTTCTTTAGCTTCCTCTTTTGCTTTAATTTGTTCTTCTGCATCTGCTTCTATTTTTGTTATATCATTATTTTTATTTGCAATTTCTGTTTTTATTTCATCTGCTGTTTTTGCATTACCATTTGCTGATGTTGGATTAAATGTACCGGATGGCGATGCATTATAGCTACCTGTAGTTCCATTATTGGTATTACCATTATTACCTGCTGCATTAGTATTATTTACATTGTCAGCTGCAGAGGTATTTTTTGTTGGATCTGTTCCATCTACTGATGGATCTTGATTAGTAGATAAATCAGTATTTGCATCATCACTATCTATCTCAGAAGCTAAACCTAATGCATCTAAAACTGCCTTATGTGCTTCAGCCTCAAGATCAACACCTAAAGAACTAAATACTTTATCCATGTCTTCCAGTGTAAAATTAGAAGAATCACCGTCTCCACCCATTATGGACTCTAAATAAGAAATTGCTTCTTCTTGAGTCAATTCTCCATTACCATCAACATCTATAGCTGCAGAAACTGAATCAATTTCCATAAAGGCTTTAACAATCTCTTGCAAAGCTTGCATATCTTCAGAAGCAGTCTTATCAACATCATCAGATGATAATAAGGTATTAAAGTCAATATTTTTCAAATCTTCTAAACTAGCAGATGAAAAAATATTGTTAATATCTGCACGACCTGTTATTGACAATCCACCAGATGCATTACCAAGTTTTACCAAGTCTTTTGCACTATTAACTCTATTTAAAAATTGACCAAATGTAATACCCATTTCAAACCTTTACACTTATTACAGTCAGTTAATCGACATAATATTCATGTTTCTTTAATTTTTGGATTATTTTTTGTTACATTTGTTAATATTTTATTTGTTAAACTCTTTAAAAATGTTGTAAACAAAATCAGTTCCTTTTATTAAAGTTTTATAATACATTTGTTCATCAGCAGAATGCATATTTTTTATTGTTGCAACACCTATTAAATAAGGTTTGAATATTTGTCCGTATTTATTTTTTTCATTAGCATATATATGTGTTTCTGCACCGGCATGAAATGATGTTACAGACACATCTAAGCTCATTTCGTCACCAATTTTTTTTGCTATATCCGGTATTGTTGTATCATTATTTTTTTCAAATTTTGGGGTTTTAACTTTGTATGATAACTCAAATTTAGCAAGACCTTTATATTTTTTATTAAATTTATCAACAATTACTTTAATATATGATAACAGTTCTTCTTCAGCTTGAGCATCAGAGCTTCTCAATGAATATTTTGCAGAGCCTTTTTTATTAATAACATTAGTAACGGCATTTTCAATTAAATATTTAAAATGTTCACCATTTTGCAAATCTTGTTTTGCCATTTTTTGGAGAGGAAAATCAACACCACCACCCAAAATAACACCAAGATTGATTGATGTAATAACTCCGGTATCATCTTGTTTATATACACCTTGAGGAATTTCAGAAACAATTTCTGCCAAAAGTTTTGCTGCATTTACTCTTGAAGAATCCCCGATATCATTGCCTGAATGACCATCTTTAAAAGAAGTTACATCAATTGTTACATTAGAATAACCTGCTCCGGAAATTAAAACTTCTCCCAAACTGTCAGAATCAAGAACTAGAGCATATTCTGAATTCAATTCTTTAAAATCAACATGTCTGATACCACTCATTGTACCCTCTTCATCACGAGTGAATACCATTTCTAATCCCCCATGTTTAAAGTCTTTATCCTGAATAATTCTACAAGCAGTAACTATAGCAGCAGTAACTCCGGCCTTATCGTCAGCACCTAAAGTTCTTGTCTTATCTGTTTCGATTATTTCATTATCCGTAAGCACAATATGTACAGGAGAATCATCTCCAACCACATCCATATGAGCACTCAGAAGTAAAGGCTTTTTAGATTCATCAGTAGCAGGTATTCTTGCGATAATATTTGCATATTCATCTTGATATACTTCAATACCATGCGATAATAATATTGTCTGAATTTCTGTTGCAACATTATTTTCACCAAGTGATGGAGAAGGAATTTCTGCCAAAGTACAAAATAAATCAATTAATTTATTATCATTTCTAAGTTCTTGAATGTTCATATTTACTCCCTTTGTAACCTCAGTTTTTAATATATTATATAATAAAAAATATTTTGGTAATTGATTTTTCATATTTTTGAAGTAATATAAAGTAAGTATTAATAATATTAGTATATTTCATAATTAATAAAGAGAGGAATGATGATAAAAAAATCACTATTTTTGATACTAATACTAATGTTTGTTTCTTTGCCTTGTATGGCTGCACAGCAAGCTACAATAAATGAAATAAAAGAATATATAGTTAAATGTGCATCGGAAATGGGTGTTGAACCGGAAATTGCACTTAGTATAGCAAAGCAAGAATCCGGATTCTGCCAAGAAAAGAGAAGTGGCATGGGTGCTGTCGGAGTTTTTCAAATAATGCCTTCTACAGCAAGAAAAATAGGATTTAATCCATATCATTACAAAGATAATATAAAAGGTGGTATTGCATACTATAAGCAGTTAAAACGTATTTTTAAAACTGATGAGCTTGCTCTTGCAGCGTACAATGCAGGTCCCGGTAATGTAAAAAGATACGGAGGAATGCCTCCTTTTGTAGAAACTAAAAAATTTGTCAGAATTGTTTTAGTAAATTATAATCAATATAAAAACAATCCTGATTCTTCTGTTGCTTCATACTTGGCAGCAGCAAAAGAACAACAACAACATGAAAAACAAGTCATAGCAGATAAAGAACATAGGGAAATGATAACTTTATTCATGCTAAATCAAGCAATCTAGGAAGAATATGTTTACAGAGATAAAAACTCACGAACTTACTATAGATGTCGTGGTATTGACTATTAAAAATAACTTATTGCAAGTTTTATTAACTAAGAGAAATAAAGAGCCATTTAAAAGCAGATGGGCAATTCCGGGTGGGTTTATTCGTCTATCAGAAAATCTTGATGATGCTGCAATGCGTATCTTAAAAGAAAAAACTGATGTTGAAGATATATACTTAGAACAATTATATACATTCGGAGACCCATTACGTTATCCAAATGCCAGAGTTATTACCTGTGCTTATTTTGCTCTTGTTCGTGCTGAAGATGTTGAACATATCTTTGATAACGAAAATCCTGAAACTGTTAATTGGCACAATGTTTACGAATTACCTGAAATGGCTTTTGACCATAAGAAAATTATTGAGTATTCTCTGCAAAGAACAAGAGAAAGATTAGAATATTTTCCTATTTCTTATAAATTATTACCTGATAAGTTTACTTTAACAGAATTACAAAAAACTTATGAATTAATATTAGATAAACAACTTGATAAAAGAAATTTTAGAAAAAAAATTTTAGCAGGAACAATGTTAATAGAAACTGAAGAATATACAAAATCTTGTTCTAAACGCCCTGCAAAATTGTATATGTTTGATCCAAATTTAATTAATTCTAAAAAAGGATTAATTTTTTCATAGCTCCATTTGTTAATTTTTGTAAACAAAAATATATAAAAATTGCCTCAAAAAGGCAATTTTTCATGTTTTCAGACCTTTATATACATGTAGAGATAATGAAAGAGAGTTACCAAATGGGTATTTCATGTTTAAATTTAAGTATATCTTATT
>JAFQYI010000082.1 GCA_017406505.1 bacterium | reverse complement strand
ATAAATTATATCTAATGCAAATGTTATTTCATTCAAAAAGAATAAAGAAAAAAATAATAATGAAAGTTTAATAAAATTTTTCATATAAAAATTATCTTATTTCAAATATTGAAATGCAAAATCTTAAAAAAAATTCATCTTTACATAATTGCAGATTGCTTCAAAAAATTGTATAATAATTTAACAGTTTATATATGGATTTTAATAATGAACGAAAATAAAGTTGATGTAATAATTGTTGGAGCAGGTCCTGCCGGAACAGCTGCCGGAATTACTCTTGCAAGAGCTAATAAAAAAGTTGTTATAGTTGAAAGAGGTTCTTTTGCAGGAAGTAAAAATATGTTTGGTGGAGCAATTTATGATTTTCCAACATGTGATTTATATCCTAAGTTCAGAGAAGAAGCTCCAATTGAACGTATAAACAAAGAACACCGATATATTATTAATGATTCTAAAAGTTCTGTTTCATTAAGTTATAAAAAAAATGATACTGAAAACAGTTATACCGTTATTCGCTCCAAATGGGATAATTGGTGTATAGAACAAGCTGTTGCATTAGGAGCCTATTTTAGTCCAAAAACAACAGTGCGAGAATTAATTCAAAAAGATGGAAAAGTTATTGGTATAAAAACTGATGAAGAAGAATTTTTTGCTGATATTGTAATTTTAGCTGACGGTGTTAATTCTTTATTGGCAAAACAAATAGGCTTACGTAAAGATATTAAGGATTCTCAAGTTGCAATAGGTGTGAAAGAAGTTATAAAATTACCTAAAGAAATAATAGAACAAAGATTTAATCTGGGTGAAAATGATGGTTGTATAACCCAAATAATTGGTTATCCTGCAAAAGGTTTTACAGGCTTAGGTTTTATGTATACCAATAAAGAAAGTATTACTATAGGGTTAGGCATAAATCTTGATGAATTAGGAAAAAACAAGGTAACACCTAATGAATTATTAAACAATTTAAAAAATCACCCCAATATTTATCCGTTAATCAAAGATGGAGAACTTATTGAGTATTCTGCACATTTAATACCAGAAGGTGGTTTTAAAGCTATTCCTAAACTTTATGGCGATGGTGTAATGGTTGTTGGTGATGCTGCAATGCTTGTTAATAATGTTCATTTTGAAGGAACTAATATAGCAATGCTGAGTGGAAAACTTGCTGCTGAAACAGCTATTGAAGCTATTGATTCTCAAATTTTCTCTAAAGAAATTTTATCTGAATATGAAGAAAAATTGAAAAATACATCTTTTTATAAAGATTTAAAGACATATAAAGATATTATTCATATTGTTCATGAAAATAGCTCACAATTTTTAGGTTATTATCCTGAAAAAATTAATCAGTTTTTTGAAATGTTTACTCAAACAGGTTATATTCCTAAAAAATCATTATTTAGAAAATATATAAAACAATTCATTAAAGGAAGAAGTTTTTCAAGACTTTTTAAAGATATAGGTCTATTTATAAAAATGTTTTTAGGAATTTTGAAGTAGGTATATATGATAGAAAATACTGATGAAAAACTAGCAACAGTAAAAAGTTCTCCGGATAAAGAAAGTCATCTTATACCAAATGTTGATGACTGCAGAAGATGTAATACAAAAAATTGTTTATATGTTTGTCCGGCAGGTGTATATGAATGGGATAATAATGAGCAAAAGTTAATTGTAAAATATGAAAATTGCTTAGAATGTGGAGCTTGTAGAATTGCTTGTGCAAAAAAGTCATTAATTTGGAAATACCCAAAATCAAATTTCGGTATAACGTACAAACAGGGATAAAGAAAGGAAGTATCTGAAATGCGTGAAGAATACAGTAAAAATATAAGACGCTGGTATGATAAAGATCCTATTTTATCACGTTCTATGAGTACACTTGAACATTCCGATGACAAAACTCAAATTCAAGTTGCTCTTAATATTATAAAAATTATTATTGAACACAATATTGCATATAGTGAATATTCCGGTGTTGAAGATATTATTAATGCTGTTGATGAAGGATTAGTAAATCAAGGACACAGCCGTTGGTATGATATTGATAAAACTTTAAGAGCAGCAATAACAATGCTTGAAAATTCTGATTCAGAAGTTCAAATAGAAGTTGCTAAACAGATGGCTAAGATGGTTGTGGATAAAATTAAAGAATCTCCCGATGAAATTCAAGATGACAATAATGATGAAGATATAGATTTTGATGAAGATGATGAAGAAGACGATGATTACAAAGAGGGTGATTACAAACTTTTATGAAATCGTGGAAATATCTTGAGAAAAAATGTGCATTATCCAATTTTTCAAAAAATCCTATTTTAGCAAAACTTTTAGCAATTAGAAACATAGATACAGACGAAAAAGCCGATTTATTTCTTAATCCTGAAAAAAAAGAATATATACCTTTTTCTGTTTTTAAAGATAGTCAAAAAGTTTTAAATCGAATAAAAAATGCCATAGAAAAGTCTGAAAAAATTATAGTATATGGTGATTTTGATACAGACGGAGTTACAAGTACAGCTATTTTATATAAAACATTATGTGATTTGGGAGCAAATGTTGGATATTATTTACCTGACAGAGATTCAGAAAGTCATGGATTAAATAATAAAGCAATAGTTCAATTAATATCAAAGCAAAAAGCTAAATTAATAATTACCGTAGATTGTGGTATTTCAAACATAGCAGAAGTAAAATTAGCAAATAGTTTTAACACAGATGTAATAATTACAGACCACCATGAAGTATCTGAAAATATACCGGAAGCTTATGGGATAATCAACCCGAAAGCTGCAAATGTTTTACACGAAAACATTTCGGCATCAGATATAGAAAGTCTTTGCTATCTTTCAGGAGCAGGAATATCTTTTAAACTTGCATCTGCATTATTAAAAGAATTTAATAAAGAAAGTTTCATAAAAGAATTAGAACCAATAGCAGCACTCGGAACAATAGGTGATATAGTTCCTTTGGTTGGCGAAAACAGAAGAATTGCTTATTGTGGAATAAAAGCAATGCAAAATCGAGTAAATAAAGGTATAACAAAACTTTTTGAAAATGCAGGAGTAAAAGATTTTTCTAAAATCTCATCAGAAACCGTTGCTTTTACAGCTGTTCCAAGAATAAATGCAACAGGCAGACTTGAAAAAGCTGATACAGCTTTTCAAGTGTTAATTTCTGATAATACAGAAGAACTTGATTTAATTACAAAAAATTTAAATGCAATAAATTCTTTAAGGCAAAATTTATGTGAAGAAGCTTTTATTCGTGCAGATAAAATGGTTCAAGAAAATCCTAAGCTATATAAACATTCAATTGTAATTTATGATGAAGAAGCACATATTGGGATTATTGGACTTTCTGCTTCAAAATTAGTCGAAAAATATGCAAAACCTGCTTTTGTCATGAAAAAAGATGATAATATATATCGTTGTTCTTGCAGGGGGTTATCAGGAGTAAATATCTTTAATATTTTAAATGAAAATGCTGAATTGTTTCTGGGTTTTGGTGGACATGAATTTGCAGGTGGATTTTCTTTTGATTCAAATATTCATTCTTTTGAAGAAATTCGTAATGCCATTAATAAAAGTGTTATTGAACAAACAAACGGAAAAATTTTGCCAAACATATTAAATATTGATTTAAAAATACAACCTGAAGAAATTAATCAAGATTTGATAGAAACAATAAAATTATTAGAGCCTTGTGGAGCTTCAAATCCTTCTCCTGTTTTTGCAATAGAAAATCTAAATATTTCTGATTTCAAATTTATGGGACAAAGTCAAAATCATTTGAAACTATTTTGTCAAAGTCAAGAAGGCAAAGTATTAGAATGTATTAAATGGTCTGCTTCGACATTTGATGGACAAAAAAATGATAAAATAAATATTGCTTTTATACCTGATTTAAATGAATTTAACGGAAAAATAACAATTCAACTTTTATTAAAAGATTTTCAAATTCCTAACTTATCT
>JAFQYI010000081.1 GCA_017406505.1 bacterium | reverse complement strand
ATTATGGCATTTTTTATAAGCTTATCTGTTAATTCATCAATCGAACATTGAGAATGTTGTTCAATTATTTGTATTTGTTTATCTATAGCCCACATAAGGTTTACTGCTGTTGGTCTTGAACTCTTTATAAATTCACTTTTTTCTTTAACAAATTGAATAAAATCATTAATGTCAGAATATTTTTTTTGAGCTTCTAATGCAGCTAATGCTACTCCATGTGCTCCGGCTATTCCAATTGCAGGAGCTCCTCTTACTATCATTGTTTTTATTGCATCATACATTTCATCTGCTGAACTTATATCTACTAACTTAAATTCTTTGGGTAAAATAGTTTGGTCTATCATTCTTGATTTGTTATCTACCCATTCTATTGTTTTAATTTTTGATTGGAAAACCATTATTTATTCTCCTTATTCATTTCTAATGAAAATTTTTTATTTTTATTTTCTGTATTAAAAAAGTATATCGATGCCAATCCGGAAAATGAATTCATCATAGCACATAAAATTCCAATAAATAAAATTAGCATTAACATTAGCGAAAAACCACTTTTTATAATCATACCTATACCTGTAAAATAAGATTCTTTAAAAATTAATGATAATATAAATGATAATGGCAAAAATATTAAAATAAAACCAATATATGCTATAAATCCGGTAATTCCCCCGTATAATAATCCTGATTTTTCATCAGGGCAAATTAAATTATTTGTCTTTTTTAGAAAAATTAATATAATAAATGACGAACAAAAAACAATCATTAAAAAAATTATTACTCCAAGAACAGGTATTAAAGCTAAAAAGCCTGCAATTAACCCAAATATTAATGAAAATATTGAAAGATTTTTTAAATTACACATTTATACCTCATTTGTTTTAATGTAACATACAGCCATTGCAATTGCATCAGCTGTATCATCAAGTTTGGGAAAAGACTTATATTTAATTTGCTTTTTGACCATTTCTGCAACATCATTTTTTGTAGCTTTTCCATATCCTGTTATAGCTAATTTTATTTGCATTGGTGTATATTCAAATATTTTAAGTCCAAATTTTGCCAATGCTGCAAGAATTACACCTCTGCCTTGTGCCACAGATATAACAGTTTTTTGATTTTTACAAAAAAATAACTTTTCAACACTTGCTATGTCTGGTTTATATTTATTTAAAATAATATCAAAATCATTTTGAATTTCTAGTAACCTTGCAGAATCAGCTAAATTTTTGTTTGTTTGCACAGAACCTGACGCAACAAGAATACATTCACCATTTAGAAAATCAATTATTCCGTATCCGACAATAGCAGTTCCCGGATCTATCCCAATAATTCTCATATTTTTTATTAGAATTTTTCGGGAGGTAAATCACCATTAACAACAGCTTCTTCTTCACTATCTAAATGAAATTCTTTACATAATGTTTTAATTGCTAATTTTTCATTACCTTTATCAACTAAACAGCTAATTTTAATTTCAGATGTGGAAATCATTTTAATATTGATACCAACATCAGCCAATGAACGGAACATTGCCGCAGCAATACCAGGTCTATCAACCATACCAGCACCTACTATAGAAACTTTTGCAATTTGTTCGTCAATAAGAATTTCACCGGTTTTAAGTTCTTCTCTAATTTGATTGCAAAGTACGATAGCTTTATCCTTATCGTCTTTATTAACAGTAAAAGCAATGTCATTCATACCGTTATTACGTGCATAAGATTGGATAATCATATCAACACTTATATTATTTTCAGCAAGTTTTCCGAATAATTTTGCAGCATATCCGGGAGTATCAGAAACATTTGTCAAAACTATCCTGATTTGTGAAGTATCTGCAGCTGTACCTGCAACCGGTTTATATATTTCCATATCATTGACTCCTAATATTAATGTTCCAAGATTATCTAAATTGAATGAACTGCGAACTCGCATTAAAACATTACATTGTTTTGCAGTTTCTACTGAACGAGGATGTAAAACATTTGCCCCAACTCTCGCAAGCTCAAGCATTTCTTCATAAGAAATTTGTTCAAGTTTTTGAACAGTAGGCACAATTCGAGGATCTGCAGTATAAACACCATCAACATCGGTATAAATATCACATCTGTCTGCATCTAACGCTGCAGCTATTGCTACTGCCGAAGTATCACTACCTCCTCTGCCTAGTGTAGTTATTTCAAAATCAGGTGTTATTCCTTGAAATCCTGCAATGACAACAATTTTACCTTTTTTTAAATGACTTTTAATTTTTTCTGTTTTT
>JAFQYI010000080.1 GCA_017406505.1 bacterium | reverse complement strand
GCAACTCCATTATCAAGACCTTTTGTTAATGCAAAATCTAATGTGTATATCCCATGATTTCCATCTCCGGCATCTACTGTTACATCATTACCGTTAAATATTATCCTTTGATTTCCATCCCCTGTCTTTATATGGTTATCATCTCCTACTGAAAATACAAAATCATTTCCATCTCCAGTATCTATATTTATATGCCCTTCATCTCCGATAACTACTACATTATCGCGATCATTAACTTCCTCAAAATCCCAATCAGGTGATGCATCCTGATCCAGCTTAATATCTACATCATTCCCCAAAACTACTACAGTCTGATTCCCTGTACCGGTCGTAATATCAACATTACTGCCATTTACTGTTATATTAGAATTCCCATCTCCTAATTTTATATTTACATTTTTTGATGAATCACTAACTGCATGATACTTCCCGGATTTTAATGAATCTAATATACCCATATTATTCCCTTTTTATTTCTTATTCTGCACCACTTTATAGTCTGCTCATGTATATAAAAACATTTCTGTTTCAAATAATGCCTTTTTTTTCTAAATTGTAACATGTTTTCTTAATATTTTATCAATCATTGAGATTATATATGCCATCGGAAATATCAATAATTTAAAATTTTTATATTTGCTATAATTACTTGATATTACTATATTCTTGTACAATTTTTTCAAGCAAGAATGGAATATTTAAGGACTTAGGGCACCTTTCTGCACAAAGAGAACATGAAAAACATTGATTGGGTCTATTCATCTCAGGTATTTTTTCATAACTTTCCTTAAACAAATCCCTATTTTGGTTTTCTACATATTGATTATAAATTTCAAACACATAAGGTATATTTATACCTCTTGGGCAAACCTTTAGGCAATACTTACAAGAACTACAATTGATTTTTTCTTTTAAAAATTTTTGACTATCACAACCGGATAGCAAAATATTACCCAATAAAAATAATGTAATATTTGAAATAAATTTTCGTCTTTTCATAAATTTCTACTTTCTTTAAAAAGCATCTGTTATTTCTTTTGCAGCTTCATCTTCTTCTTCTATTATAACTTCTCCCCGTTCAACTTTTCTATTTTGTTTATAACCATAGAAAATATACAATAATACACCCAAAATTATCCAAAAAGGAAACAACGATGCCGATATAGTTAATGTTTGAGCAGCTTCTGCAATCAGATATACACATAATATTATTCCAAACAACGGCAGCCAAGGACAAAATGGTACTTTAAACGGTCTTGGTCTATCAGGATCTGTCTTTCTTAGAATAATAATTCCTAAACAGACAATTATAAATGAAGCAAAAGTACCAAATATACATAACTCAGCTGCAACATTGGCATCAATAAACATACAGCCAAAAACAACAAATAATGTTGTTAAAAATACTAAAACATACGGCGTTTTGTAAACAGGGTGTATTTTTTTGAATATTTGAGGGAAAAAATTGTCCCTGCTCATTGCATACAAAACTCTTGTTGTTCCAAATTGAAAAACAAGTATGACAGACGTTAAGCCTGCTAAAGAACCTACAGCTAACCAACCGGCAATCCAACCTTGATTTATAAGTCTTACAGAATGTGCAATTGGAGCCAATGCATCAATTTCTCCATATTTTTCTACAGGAATAATTCCTGTAAATACTATAGCTACCAATATATAAAAAATAGAACATATTATAAGTGAAAGAATAATTCCTATAGGAAGATTTTTTTGAGGGTTTTTAGTTTCTTCAGCAGCTGTTGATATTGCATCAAATCCAAAATATGCATAAAAAATTATAAAAGTACTTAATACAATTCCTTTTAATCCTGCAGGTGCAAATGGTATCCAATTTGCAGGTTTAACATACATCATACCTACAACAACAAAAAGTAATATTACAGCGACTTTCACAACAACCATTGTTGCTGCTGTTTTAGCTGAACTTTTCATTCCTTTAAATAAAATCCACCCCAATAGCAAAACAATAAATATCGCCGGTATATTTATACTTAACGGTATTCCAAAAATATGTGGCAAAGCTTCATCAGGACTAAGTCCTAATTTTTCACATTTTGTTATTGCACTTGATATGTCATTCACCAACCAAATAGGTGGGTTAGTTATAAAATGTGGTAAATAATTATCAAAACCTTGTAAAAATTGCAAGAGATATTCAGTCCAACTAACTGCAGCCGTAATATTACCTATAGCATAAGCAAATATCAATATCCAACCCATAAGCCAAGCAGCAAACTCTCCCATAGTTGCATAAGTATATGTATAAGCACTTCCTGCAACAGGAATCATTGAAGCAAATTCTGCATAACATAAAGCAGGACAAATACAAGCTAATGCAGCCAAAATAATTGAAAAAATTACAGAAGGTCCTGCTCCTATATTTCCGTGGCTACCACAAACGGCAGGTCCAATAATAACAAAAATTCCGGCACCAATTATGGCACTTATTCCTAATATTACCAAGTCAAAAGCATTTAACGTCTTTTTTAACCCTGTTTTTTGCGACCTTGCAATTAATGCATCTGTATCAGGAGTTTTGCTCATATTTATTAAAACATTTTTTATTTTATCATTAATTATTTGCATTTTTCTCACTTTCTTCTAAGTTTGCGATAATCGACAAATTTTTATTATTCTTTTGCTCAACTTGTCGATTTTTACCATATCCGTAAGAAAAATAAATAATACAACCAACAAAAATCCACAACGGAAATAATAAAGAGGAAACTTTGAGTTGAGGTATTACTGTAATTATTAAATAACCACATACTAAAATTCCAATTAAAGGAAGCCATGGAAAAAATGGTACCTTAAAAGGACGAACAATGTCAGGATTTTTAAATCTCATAATTATAACTCCAACGCAAACCATAATAAAACAAGTTAAAGTACCAAAAATACCTAACTCAGCAGCGACATTAGCGTCCATGAATATACAACCGAGCATCACAGCTAAAGTTGTTATCCAAGTCGCTATATATGGAGTTTTATGTATATTATCAATTTTAGTTAATGATTTAGGTAAAAAATTATCTCTTCCCATAGAGTATAAAATTCTTGTATTTCCGTATTGAAAAATCAACAAAGCAGACGTTAATCCGGCTAATGCACCCAAAGAAATCCAACCTGCTATCCAAGGCTGATTAATAAGTCTTACAGCATAAGCCATTGGAGCAAGAATATCAACATCAGAATATTTTTCAATAGGAATAATTCCTGTAAAAACTATTGCAACCAAAGCATACAAAATAGAACAAACCACTAACGAACCAATTAATCCTATAGGAAGATTTTTTTGAGGATTTTTAGTTTCTTCAGCAGCAGTAGATATAGTATCAAAGCCAATATATGCATAAAAAATTATAAAAGTACTTAAAACAATACCACTAATACCTGATGGAGCAAATGGAGTCCAATTTTCAGGTTGAACATAAAATATTCCAACTCCAACAAAAATTAAAATAACGGCAAGTTTGACAATAACCATAGTGGCTGCAGCTTTAGTTGATTCTTGAATTCCTTTTAATAATATCAAACCTAAAACAAAAACTATTAACATTGCAGGCAAATTGATACTAACAGGAATACCAAATATATGAGGCAGTTCAATATCACAATTTAATCCTGCTTGGTTACATTTGTTAATTGCTGTAGGAATATCGTTTACAAGCCAAATTGGAGGATTGACAAGCCAAGCAGGAAGAATATTTTCAAAGCCTTTTAAAAAATTTAAAAGATAATCAGTCCAACTAACAGCAATAGTAATATCACTTATTGCGTATTCTAAAAGTAAAATCCAACCAATTACCCAAGCAGCAAATTCACCCAATGTTGCATAAGTATAAGTATATACACTGCCTGAAACAGGTATAATTGCAGCAAATTCAGCATAACACAATGCAGGACAGATACATACAATAGCAGCAAGTATAATAGAAATAACAACAGAAGGTCCTGCTCCAATATTGCCATGACTTCCACATACGGCCGGCCCAATCATTACAAAAATTCCACAACCAACAATCGCACTTATACCTAAAATTATTAAGTCAAATGCACTTAATGATTTTTTTAATCCGTTATTTTCTGATTTTGAAACTAATTCTTCTGGTTTAACCGTTTTTCTTATATTGGAAAAAAATGATTTAAGGCTATTAATATTCATCATTTTTTTCCTCTCTTGATTTATTAAATTTTTCAATTAACTTTCTATCTTTTTCTTCAGCTTCACGATTTTTATCATATCCATACATAATATAGATAATCATACCAAAAAGAAGCCAAATTGGAAACAATATAGAAGATTTTTCAAGACTAGGCATAGCTTTTATCATTAATAAAAGACAAATCACAATGCCTGCTATAGGAAACCAGGGACAAAAAGGAACTTTGAAAGGTCGTTCTATATCAGGATATAATTTTCTCATAATTAATATTCCAATGCAAACTAATATAAAACACGTTAATGTTCCAAAGATACATAATTGAGCAGCAACACTCATATCTATAAATATTCCTAAAATAGATAATATGAATACACAACTCCAAATAATTAAATATGGAGTTTTATATTTTTTATGTCTTTTTCTTAAAATTTTAGGCAGAAAATTATCTCTAGCCATTGCAAAAATAATTCTGGAATTAGCATATTGTAAAACAAGCAAAACAGAAGTTAAACCGGCAATTGCTCCCAAAGAAATAAAACCGGCAATCCAATCTTGATGAATTAATCTGGCAATATGTGCAATAGGTGCGTGAATATCAACAATACCATATTGTTCAACAGGAATCACACCTGTGAAAACTATTGCAACAGCACAATAAACTAATGAAGCAAAAATTAGAGTACCAATCATACCAATTGGAATATTTTTTTGGGGATTTTTGGTTTCCTCAGCAGTAGTAGCTAAAGCATCAAAACCTAAATATGCATAAAAAATTATAAAAGTTCCCAAAATTACCCCATTAATACCATTAGGCATAAAAGGAATCCAATTTGAAGGTTTAACATAAAATGCACAAACAAGGACAAAAAGCAAAATAACAGCCATTTTCACAATAACCATTAATGTCGCCATTTTAGCTGATTCTTTAGTTCCTCTAGTTAAAATCCAGGCAATTATCAATAAAATAAATATTGCAGGCAAATTAATAGCAAAAGGTATTCCAAAAATAGTGGGTATACTATCAAGATTAATTCCCATAACCTGACATTTTAATACGGCTGTATTATAATCATTAACAAGCCAGACCGGAGGGTGAATAATCCAATCAGGTAAAATACCACTAAATCCTTCTAAAAATTGAAATAAATAACCTGACCAAGCAACAGAAATTGTAATATTAGTAATACAATATTCTAAAATTAATACCCAGCCGGTAATCCAAGCAGCAAATTCACCCATAGTTGTATAAATATAAGTGTAAGAACTTCCAGAATCAGGAATAGCCGCAGCAAATTCTGCATAACATAAAGCCGGAAAAATACATGCAATTCCTGCTAAAATAATGGAAATAACAAGTGAAGGTCCAGCACCAACATGTTCAGCATTTCCACAAGCAGCCTCACCAATCATAACAAAAATACCGGAGCCAATAACGACACTAATTCCTAATACAATTATGTCGTACCAATCTAAAGTTTTTGAAATACCGTCAGATTTTGAACGGGCTATAATATCTTTTGGTGAACGTTTTTTTAGTATATTCGAAAAAAATCCGATAGGTATTTTGTCCATTTTCAACCCTTATTTTTTAATAAAGGGAAGCCTAATTCTTCTCTCTGTTCTACATATAAATGAGCAACAGCCGATGCTAATTTTCTGATTCTGTTGATAAAATTCATTCTTTCATCTTTACCAATAACACCTCTTGCATCTAAAAGATTAAAAGTATGAGAACATTTTAAAACATAATCATAAGCAGGAAGGACTAATTTTGCAGCCATACAATCTTCTGCTTCATCTTTGAAAATATCAAAAAGCTTAAATAATCTTTCAGAATTTGAATACTCAAAATTATATTTAGACTGTTCAATCTCATTTTGTAAGAATATCTCACCATATTTCAAATTATTATTCCACATAACATCATATACGGAGCTGACATTTTG
Organism: bacterium; assembly: GCA_017406505.1. GTDB lineage: Bacteria > Cyanobacteriota > Vampirovibrionia > Gastranaerophilales > Gastranaerophilaceae > RUG841. Next base: position 9,235 of record JAFQYI010000080.1, on the reverse strand, counting down.
CAAATACATAGCAATTCTTTCAAGACCATAAGTTAGCTCTAATGCTACAGGCTTAACTTCAACTCCTCCAACTTGTTGAAAATAAGTAAATTGAGTAATTTCCATGCCATCAAGCCAAACTTCCCAACCGACACCGGCAGCACCGAGAGTAGGAGATTCCCAATTATCCTCAACAAATCTCACATCATGTTTTGACAAATCAATACCCATAGCTTCCAAACTTTTAAGATAAACTTCTTGTGCATCATTTGGAGATGGTTTCAAAATAACTTGATATTGATAATAATGACCTAATCTGTTGGGGTTTTCACCATATCGTGAATCAGTAGGTCGTCTGCAAGGTTCAATCATAGCAGTATGCCATGGTTCAGGACCCAATGAACGCAAAAAAGTAGCAGGGTTCATTGTACTTGCACCTTTTTCTATATCATAAGGCTGTTGAATTATACAACCATAATTCGACCAATATTTTGATAAATTAAAAAACAATTCTTGAAATGTGAGTCCCAAAATATACTTCCTTTTTTTGACTGTCAAATGAAATTCTATTATGAATATTGTATTTTTTCAATGTTTTTGTAATTTTTTGTAAAGTATATAATTTTAATACCAATATAGAATCTTGCAGTTAAAGGATAATGTATAAAATCAGCAACTATTGAAAATAATATTTAAAGGTGTAAAATTAGCTCAATAGAGGATTATAAATGAAAATTGTAATATCAGGAGCAAATAATCGAGCTTTATTAATCGCAACTTCTCTTTTTGAGGATCACGATATTGTATTGATAGATAAAGAAGAAAATCTTTCTGATGATTTTAATAAGCTCGATATTGAAGTTGTAAGAGGTAATGCAGCCGATATAAAAATATTAAAAGAAAATCATCTTGATGAATGTGATGTTTTTATAGCTTGTACAGAATCTGACGAAGCAAATATTGTTGCCTGTATTATGATGAAATCCGTATCACAAGCAAGAACAGTATGTTTTATCAGTCAAGAAGATTATTATTATTCTTTAAATGCAGTAAAAAATTCTAATTTTAATAGAGATATTTTTGCTGATTACGTTATTAGACCGGAAGAATTATTAACACAAGAACTTTTCAGAATCATTACGGTTCCAAGTGCAACACATGTTGAAAATTTTGCAAAAGGAAAAGCAAGAATGTTAGAATATCCGGTAAAAGAAACTTCACCGATTGCAAATAAAAAAATCAAAGAATGTTCATTCCCTCCAGAAATATTAATTGTTGGTATAACAAGAAATGGAGAATTATTTGTCCCTTCCGGAGATACCTGTTTAGAAATTGGCGACAAAGTAATATTTATGGGTTCGGTTAAATCTCTTGATATTCTTGCTGCAAACGTATTCAGAGAAGATATAAAAGTTGATAAAATTATTATAATTGGTGGAGGAACAGTAGGTCTTTTACTTGCTCAGGCTCTTGAAGAAGCCGATATTAAATGTAAAATTTTTGAAATTAATATGAAAAGATGTGAATATATTTCTGAAATTTTACATAAATCACTTGTAATCAATGGTGATGGTACTGATTTTCAACTTTTACTTAATGAAGAAATAGAAGATGCTGATGTTTTAATCAGTGTTACTGATAATGATGAAAAAAATCTGTTATGTTCATTATTAGCAAAACAATCAGGAGTAAAAAAGGTTATATCTCGTGTTTCGAAAGCAGTTAATGTTGCATTATTCGAAAAAGTTGGAATTGATGTTGCCGTTACACAAAATGAAGCAGCTATGCATGAAATATATAATCATTTAATTGTTCCTAATATATCTATTTTAGCAACAGTTGAAAGAGGTCAGGGAGAAATTATGGAACTTGAACTTCCTGAAAATTTTCAGCAAAGAAAAATTATGGATTTAAAACTGCCTCATAAAGCTATTATTGCTGTTATTACAAGGAGAAATCGGGTTATTATTCCAAGAGGAGATACTATGGTATTTCCAAAAGATAATTTAATAATTTTTACTATGCAGGAAACTTCTGAAGCTATTCAAAAATATTTATACAATTGTTAGAGGTATTGAATGCGAATACATTTTATTTTTATAGCCATAAGTTTGATAATAAAGTATATGTCAATTGTAATGTTAGTACCTTTAATAGCAGCATTTTATTACAAAGATAAAATTTCAATAATTGCATTTATTGTAACAATATTATTGACATTTATCACAGGGTATATTTTAAATCCTAAACGTATTGATTCTGATTTACTGAATGATTTTAAAAAGTCAGAAGCACTTGCTACTGTAGGGTTATCATGGTTATTACTTTCAATAATATGTATGATTCCATATTTATTTTACGGTCTAACACCAATAAATGCTTTATTTGAAGCAGTATCAGGAATTACAACAACCGGAGCTACAATACTAACAGATTTTTCAATTTACCCCAAAACAATGTTTTTATGGCGTTCATACACACAATGGCTTGGAGGTATGGGTATTATTGTTTTATTTATAGCTATATTGCCACAATTTGCAATAGCCGGACGCCAAATGTTTTCGGCAGAATCTCCCGGACCTACTGATGGTAAATTTACACCAAGAATAAAATCATCTGCTGCTGTGCTTTGGAAGATATATATAATTTTTACAATTGCATTAATACTAATTTTAAAATATTTCGGAATGCCGTTATTTGATTCTATTTGCAATTCATTTTCTGCTATTGCTTGTGGTGGTTTTTCTCCAAATGCTGAAAGTATTATTGGGTATAATAATTCAAAATTTGTTTGGTCTATTGCATTGTTTATGTTTTTATCAGGAACAGGTTATCCTTTAATTTATAAAATATTTGTTCAAAAAAGACCTCTAGCTATATTAAAAAATGATGAATTTTTTACTTATGTAGGTATTATATTAAGTTTTTCACTAATAATTGCTTTAATTTTGATAGTAGATAAAACTTATAATATATATAATGCTATTGAAGAAAGTATATTTCAGGTCATTTCAGTAATGACGACAACAGGATTTGCTACAGTTGATTACACAAAATGGCCTTTTGCATCTCAAATGATGATAGGAATTTTATTTTTTACAGGTGCATGTGCCGGTTCTGCATCAGGTGGCTTAAAAATAATTAGACTTGTATTTGTATACAAATACATACGAAGAGAACTTTTTAAAATTCTTCACCCCAATGCAGTAATTCCTATTCGTATAAATGGTTCACCTGTATCTAATGATATTACGGCACAAATGATGTCTTTTGTAATATTTTATTTTGTAATTTTTGCAATTACTGCATTTTTTGCTACATTAATTGAAAACAATATTTCAGTTGGATTAACAGGAGCAATCGCCTCACTTGGCAATACAGGTCCGGGCTTAAGCTTAATCGGACCAATGGGAAATTTTGATTTTCTACAACCGACAACCAAAATTATATTCATTTTTAATATGTTAATCGGCAGACTTGAATTAATACCTTTTTTAGCATTTTTACACCCTGATTTTTATAATATTAAAAAGTAAAGAAAGATCAATATGGATTACAAAACACAAAAAGCTAATAAACTAGAAGGATTTATAACAATCCCACCTGATAAATCGATTAGTCATCGTACATCAATGTTTGCAGCATTAACCCACGGAATAGTTAATATAAAAAATTACTCCAAGGGTGCCGACTGCCATTCTACATTAAAAATAATTCAACAACTTGGCTGTGATGTAAAGTTTAATTCAGAAACAGATATAACAATTAATTCAAAAAATGCACTCAGACAGCCAAATGATAGATTAGATTGTGGTAATTCCGGCACAACAATGAGAATGATGTCCGGAATTTTATCAGGTCAGCCATTTAATTGTACTTTATTTGGCGATATGAGTTTAAGTAAAAGACCAATGAAAAGGATAATTGAACCTTTATCATTGATGGGTGCTAAATTTGAGCATAATGAATACAAAGCTCCATTAATAATTCATGGACAAAAATTACATTCGATTACATACAATTCACCTTTAGCTTCAGCTCAAGTAAAATCAGCTATTTTACTAGCAGGACTGTTTGCAGATGGTATCACTACAGTAAATGAACCATATCAATCCAGAAATCATACTGAATTAATGCTTAAATATTTAGGGGCAGATATTGTAGAAAATTCTAAAACATCTACATCAATAAAAAAATCCGAACTTATTCCAAAAGATATGGAAGTTTGTGGAGATATTTCATCTGCTGCATTTTTTATGGTTGCAGCTGCTATAGTACCTAATTCTGATATAACAATCAAAAATGTTGGAGTTAATTATACTCGTTCAGGTATAATTGATGTATTACAAAGAATGAATGCTGAAATTACCATACTAGATGAAAGAAATATTAGTGGAGAACCTGTTGCAGATATAAATATTAAATATTCAGATTTAAAATCTACAACAATTCAAGGTTCAGATATTCCAAGATTAATTGACGAAATTCCTGTTATCGCTGTAATGGCTACACAAGCTGATGGTACAACAATTATAAAAGATGCTTCTGATTTGAGAAATAAAGAATCTGATAGGATTACAACTATAGTTAAACAATTAAAAGCTATTGGTGCAGATATTGACGAAACTCCTGATGGTATGATTATTAATGGTAAAACTAAATTAAAGGGTGATATTGAAGTAAATTGTTATCACGACCATAGAACAGCAATGAGCTTTTATGTAGCAGGATTAATAACTGAAAAGTCAATGCTGATAAAAGAATTTGAATGGGTTAATACATCATTTCCGGAATTTGAAAATTTAATGAATAAAATATTAAAATAGCTTATTCTAATAAATGAATAAGCTATTTTATACTTAAAATCTATATATATGTAGCACCTGCTTCAATTAAAATATTCTTTATCTCAGTTCTGTTCATAAGAATAGCCAACATAAGAGGTGTAATTCCTTGAGGAGAAGCTGCATTTACATCAACACCTGCTGCTATTAAAATTTCAACAGCTATTTTTTTATTTGCTGCAACTGCAGCATGTAATGGTGTCCAACCTTTATTATTTGTTGTTGTTAAATCTGCACCATAAGCTATTAGCGTTTTTAATGCATCTGTTTTTCCTAAAGCTGCAGCAATTGAAGTTTGGGTATCACCTGTTTTATTTTTAGCATTTATATCAGCTCCTGCTTTGAGTAAAGTTGTAATCATATCAGTATTATCCTCAGCCACTGCTAAAGATAATAAAGTTACTCCGTTTTTTGTTGTTTCATTAACATTATTTTTAGTTAATAATTTTAAAACAGTTGTAGTATCATTATTTTTAATTGCTTTTTGAAGCTGTTGTATATCATTAATTTTTGATGTTGTTTCAGAAACTGTACTTGTTGTTGCTTCATCTACATTATTTAAAAAATTTGATAATTTTTTTAATCCTGATAATTTTGATTCAGAAGATGTAGTAGTTGTCGTTGATGTATCATCTTCTGTAATAATTTGCAAAATTTTTCCAATTTTATTTATTTTACTTGTTGAAGCACTTGCTGCATAAACAGATAATTGTCCAAGTGCAAATATTGTAATTATGGCAATAAATTTTTTCATTTTATCTCCTGCAATAATGGTTCATGTAAAACTATTCTATTTTCTTTTAACGACATTTTAACATCAATGACCCGTTGATTGGAACTTCCGACCCAATGTAAATTATTATCATTTTTATCTTTCTCATATTCACCATCAACAAGTACATCTGCATATTTTATATCAGAAATATCTTTTAAATCTTCCCACAAAAAACCTGTGTAAACCCAAATAGTTTTATCAGGAAAAAATTCATTACATTTTTTCATAAGTCTAAAAGTTTCATTTCTGTTAAAAGGATGTAATGGATCACCACCACTAAAGGTTATTCCGGAAATATGCTTTGGTGAAAGAGCATCAAATAATTCTTTTTCAGCATTTTCGTCAAATGGCAATCCTCCTGCCAAGTCCCAAGTAATAGGATTTTGACAGCCATCGCACTGGTGGGTGCACCCTGCAACCCACAATACGACCCTTAAACCATCACCATTTAACATATCATCTTTTGTTATATTATGATAATTCATTACATACTCACTCTATCTGCGATTTCTTCCATTTTTGCTTCGTTAAGGCGAGTGTCCCCATTAACTCTGGAATATGATAAATATCCGTTCATTCTATCTATTTTTGTTAAATTTTTACTTCCACATTTTGGACAAACATCCATAGATAATTCTTGATGACCACAATCATCACAGTAAGCAAGAGATAAATTTACACCTTCATAAAATCCCATTTCCATTGCTCTGTTAATGAGTGTTTCTACAGCTTCTGTATTATAAGAGATTGGATATTTTACATATTGTATTTTTCCACCATTAAATAAATCCCAAAAACGTTTTTCAAGATTTTGTTTTTCAATTGGAGTAACATGCTCAGCTACATGACAATGAAAACTATTAGAAACATAACCTCTATCAGAAACCTTTTCTTGAATACCATATTTATTTCTATATTGTTCAACTTGAAGTCCACAAAGTCTTTCGGCAGGAGTTCCGTATATAGCATACAAATGTCCGTCTTCTTCTTTGTATTTTTGAATTTTCTTATTGATATATTCCATAACCTCTATAGCAAATTGTCCATCTTCAACTAATGACTTTCCATTATAAAGTTCTTGAAGTTCATTTAATGCCGTAATTCCAAAAGATGCAGTTGCAGCTTTTAAAAGAGGTTTAATTTTATCTGATGGTTTTAAATGACCTCCGTAAAATCCACCTTCACAATATGCAAGAGGATTTACCGAAGCCCTCATTTCTCCAAGATAATCATAAGTTCTAATATGAATTTTTCTGATTATTTCCATATAATAATCAAGAACTTCATAAAAATCCTTATTTTCTTTTCTTGATTTAGCCAAAATCATAGGTAAATGCAAGCTTACAGCACCAATATTAAATCTTCCTACAAATACCGGCTTATCATTTTCATCAGCAGGAGTCATTCCTCCTTTTTCAAACCATGGTGATAAAAACGCTCTGCAGCCCATTGGAGAAATTACTCTTTTATATTTTTTATACATTGAAGCAACATAACCTTCTCCTGTCAATGACAACCAATCAGGATACATTGCTCTTTTTGAGCATTCAACACCGGCTTTATATAAATCATAGAGAGGTTTACCTTCACTATGAAGTTCTTCATCGTATAAAAACACTATTTTAGGGAATAGAACAGGTTTTTTATTTTCTTTTTTACCTTGTCCGTTTTCTCTGGTTTTAAGCATTGCCATTGATGCCATTTTTTCAAAAGGTTCTGTTCCTAATCCCATAGTCATAGTTATAAAAGGATAATCTCCACGACTTGAAGCTACAGAATTAAATTTGTATTCCCAACCTTGAAAACCTTGTTGAAAATCTTTTTCAACATCTTTCATAGCTTCTTCCTGAGCTTTTTCCATAGATAAGCCCATACAAATATAACGTTCTTTATTTTTTTCAAATGTTTTTTCAGCATAAGGAGCTAGTAGTTTATCAACTTCAGGAACAGTAAAACCACCATATTGCTGGCTTGCAGCAGCCATTACAATATCACCAATTACGTCAAAAGCTACATCTAATGTTTTAGGTTCATTGTACCAGAGATTACCCATTTCGAATCCACCTTTTAAAACTGAACCGACATCAAATAAACAACAATTCATAGTATCTCTTCTTGCAGACATGTCGTGTATATAAATATATCCATCGCGAATTGCTTGTAATTCATCTACATTCAAGAAAAATTGTTTATATAATTCTTTATTTAATTGATTAAATATTAATGACCGTTTTGTTGAAACTAATGCTGAATCGGCATTTGAATTTTCCTTATCGCCGATGTACATAATTTTTTGACTTTCTCTGTATACTTTGTCCAGCATGTGTACAAATTCAGTTTTATAATTTCTATAATTTCTATAACTTGTTGCAACTCTTGGATTAACAGCATCAAGTGCATTTTCTACAATTCCGTGAATTTCTTTTATGTCAATGTTAGTCTTATTCAAAAGAAGTATTTGTTCTTTTACATGGTTACTAATTTTATTTAGTTCACTTTCATTGAATTTAATTAAAAGTCTGTCTGCTGATTTTGAAACAGCATTAATAATTTTCTGAATATTAAATTTTTCAAGTGTACCATCTTTTTTAACAATACAAATTTTATTTTCGTTTAAAACTTGCATATCAAACAATATTTGTGGTGTAAATGTAGAATTTTCTCCTGACATAATTTTTTTTGCATTTAACAACATGTCTTCAGATTTTTTATTACTGTCATTATTTATATTTGAATTTTGCATTGAAATCTCCTTAATTAGCTGATTTTATCCCGAACGACATTAATATTATTAGGATAATTTTTCAAATTTTTATAGAATAATTTATATCATTATAATACAGAATTAAATTCAAAAATATAAAGTTTATAATGTTTTAATATTTAAAAGTATATTCAATTTCTTTATTTGCAAGTTTTTTTAAAATTTAAAAAAAATTTTTACATAACTCAATTAATCTTTAATAAAATTATCATTTGAACACCAATCAATAATACCAATGGTTTTGAAGATTTATGTAAAAACATAATAAGAACATACTTTTCAAGAAACAAAATTCTCAAATTGCTTTAATTATAAACACTTTCAAATTTGTATCTTTTTAGAAACATATTTTAATAAAAAATAATAATTAGAAGCATGAAAAAATATTATTGTAAAAATCTTTTCGAAAAATAAAAAACGGATATTTCTTGATATAATCCCATATTCTTAAAAAATAAAATTTAATTCCCCAATTATCTTTTACAAATTTGTATTCTGAAATTATATCTGTATTTTTGTATTTACAATATTTTTTTAAATCTTCTTTATTACAAGATAAAAATTTGCTTAAAACACGTTTATTTATAGGTACACCATGAACACTAGATTTTATAGGTAAAAAATACACATTTTTAAAATCTTTTACAAGATTGCTATTATATATATCCCATTCACTGCCACTTGGAAATACATAAAATATTGGAATATCAGAATTTGCAAAACTTACAAATTCAATAAATTCCTTAGTTTGTAATTTTTCATTAATTTCTTGCTTAGAAACACTCTCTTTATAATTTCTAAGCATTGGACTAAAAGCAATTGTATAATCAACATTTAACATTTTTCCTAAAACAATAGCAGCCATTCCTCCTG
>JAFQYI010000079.1 GCA_017406505.1 bacterium | reverse complement strand
TACTTTTTGTTGTCAGATAATAAAAATTTGATTGAGGAAAAGCTGCTATTAAGGATTCTAAATCATTATATCTGTATATATTTGCAGAATCATGATAATCTAAGCCACAACGTTTCATGTGTTTGTTATCCATTGAAAATCCAAGACAACCAACAAGAAACAAATTAGAACCGGTGCAGGCACATGTCCTAATTATATTTCCGGTATTTTGTGGTATTTCCGGTTCAACGAGTACTATATTAAATGATAATTCTTCCATAAGCTTTTTATTTTATAAAATATTTTTTGCTTGCAATAATAACAGGTATTGCTCTTAATACACAAAAGATAACAGTTGTATATACAGAAAAATCTTTGAAGCATATTAACCAATATGGAGGTATGAATTCCGGTACATGACAGGCAATTACAGTTATAAAAGCAAATACTTTTGCTCCACCATATACAGCTCTGGAAAATCTTGATGCAGTTAAAAATCTTCCGATTTTCGTTTGCACAATACTGTCTTCTCCAAATGCCGTACAACCTTCTGCAAATGCAATTCCCCTTAAGGTATCCGTAACAAAGCTTCTTGTCATTACTACGAGAGGAATCCATACATCTACCCAACCGTACGCACAAAAAGCTATCCAATATGCATTTTCAACAATTCTATCTCCTAAAATGTCAATAATAGAACCTATTTTTGAACATTCGTTAAATTTTCTTGCAACCCAGCCATCTAAAGCATCAAGTAATATTACTGCTAAGGTTAAAAATATAGCCATTTTATAAAATAAAGATGTAGTCTCATAATCTAGCATTATCAGTAAATATAATGCTAACACTACTCTGAATAATGAAATTAAATTAGCCATATTTTCTCCATTTATTTTTTACTTCTTGATAGAGCAAAATCTACCTTGTCTAATTGTTTTCTTCTTTCACCAAGCATAATTTTTTCTGCTTCTTCTAAAATACTTACAACTTGATATCCGTTTAATCCATCACTTCTTGGTTTTATACCATGTTCCATACAATTTAGAAAATGCTGACATTCCAATTTTAAAGGTTCAATTTCAATAAAATCTAAAGCTTCAGGTTTAGCAGCCCCTGGTGTTGTGTGATCAAATACCTGTAGCTTATGTTCCGGTAAAGTATCATCAAATATTGCTGTCGCTTTTGTGCCTCTAACCAGTAAATTTACACGTTTAATCGGGTGTATCCAGCTATCAGAAATTTGTCCGATTATACCGCCTTCATATTCAATCGTAACATGAGTTATATCCATTATATCATTGTTATCAGCTGATGCACCAACGGCACTAATTACTCTTAATGGAGCTTTGCCCAATACATATGATGTCATTGAAACGTCATGTGGTGCTAAATCCCACATAACACTTCTGTCATTTTTAAAATAATTTATATTTAGTCTATCACTCTGTATGTACGTAATATCTCCTAACATACCATCATCTATCAGCATTTTAAGCCTGTTTACAGCAGGGTGGTATAATAATAAGTGTCCAACCATTAATGTTAAACCTTTTTCATCAGCAAGTTCCATTAGTTTTTTTGCTTCATCTGCAACGGTTGAAATAGGTTTTTCAACATAAACGTGTTTTCCTGCGTTTAAAACTGCACTTACAATCTTAAAATGAGTATGACTAGGTGTTACTACTGCTACTGCATCAATTTCAGGATTGTTTAGAACCTCATTAAAATCTGTTGTAAAATGGACATTTTCATATTCCATTGCTAATTTTTTTAAATTTTCTGTATCTAAATCACATACTGTATTCAATGTATTTAAGTTATAAAAATTTCTTACGATATTTTTTCCCCAAAGACCACAACCTACTACAGCTACATTATATGGTT
>JAFQYI010000078.1 GCA_017406505.1 bacterium | reverse complement strand
CCTAAAAAAATAAAAAAGAAAGATATTAAGACTCCAACTACACCATTTGCTGATAATGTAGCTAATCCGGAATATAAAATTCTTGACGATATCATAAATCATAAAGGTGCTATTATGATTCCAACAATGTGCCAAACATCAACAGGACAAAAAATTTATCCGGGGCATTATTCTTTGGAATATTCTAAAGACCAAAATGATAATGAATGGCTGATTCTTTCTCAAGGATTATCCCAAAAAATTAAAATTGCAACCGAAAAATCACAAGCATCTGCCGACGAAAAAACTATTAATTATGCTTATGCCATTGGAAAAGATGACGTAATAAAACTTTTATACGGAAATATTGATGTATGTGTTGAAGCCACATTACAAGTCATAAATTAAAGTTTTTATGTATGACTTTTTATAGACTTTAATTCTGCAAGTTCTTTTTGAAAAGGAGAAATTTTATTAATTTTTTCAATGATTTCCGGAAAGACTTTGCATGTATAATCTATTTCTTCTTCGGTTGTGTATTTGCTTAAACTTAGTCTGATACTTCCATGTAATGCTGTAAACGGCACTCCCATAGCTCTTAAAACATGACTTGGGTCTAAACTTCCTGATGTACACGCACTTCCTGAACTTGCACATATTCCAAGTTCATTTAGATATAATAGTATCAATTCCCCTTCTATATATTCAAAACCGATATTTGTTGTATTTGGAACTCTATTACCTGTAGAAGAATTTAATCTTGCATTGAAAATATTTTTAAGAATATTTCTTTCTAACTTATCTCTTAATTTTTTTACTCTTGTTAATTCAATATCCAAAGCATCAATAGCAAGTTCAGCAGCTTTTCCCATTCCAATAATACTTGCTGTGTTTTCTGTACCGGCTCTTTTTCCTCTTTCTTGATGTCCACCTGTAATTAATGGTAAGAATGGAGTTCCGGCTTTTACATACAAAGCTCCAATTCCTTTTGGGGCATGAAATTTATGTCCGGATATCGCAGCAAAATCTACTTTTGTATTTTTAAAATCCATTTTAATTTTTCCTGCTGCTTGTACGGCATCGACAAAAACTTTTGTATCAGGATTTTTTTGCTTTACAATTTCTGCAACCCTTTCATAAGGGAAAATAATACCTGTTTCATTGTTAGCAGCCATTAATGCAACTAGTGCTGTTTCAGGCATTATTGCTGATTCAAGCTCGCTGAAATTTAGATTTCCATCAGCATCAACACTTAAATAAGTAACTTTATGTCCTGCTTTTTCTAAATCTTTAAAAGTGTTTAATACACAAGGGTGTTCAACTTTTGTTGTTATAATATGCTTTTTACCGGGTTTAGAATTAACAACACCTCTTATTGCCATATTCGCACTTTCTGAGCCACAACCTGTAAAATAAATTTCTTTTTGATCATTTGCGCCCATAAATTCTTTTACAGCTTCTCTGGCATCTTTGATTTTATCCCCAACCTTTTTTGCAAAATCGTACATGCCTCCGGGATTTGCATAATTCTCTGAAAAATATGGCAACATTGCCTCTAAAACTTTATCATCAACTTTTGTTGTTGCATTATTATCTAAATATATCAACTTTTTAGTCATTTTATACTAATATAACCTCTATATCTTGAGAAATATGTGTTCTCAATATTTTTTCTACATAATTTTGTGTTAATTGTGATTTTTGACAGGCACTACATTTACCCGAAAATTTTACATAAATTTTATTTCCATCAACATCAACAAGTTCAATATCTCCGTTATCTTCTCTAAGTGCAGGAGATACATACTTTTCAATAACTTTACTTACTTTTAAAATTTCTTGAGTTTTTGTAAGTGCAGGTCTTTCTTTATTCATTTCTTTTAATATTGCTTCTATTGCAGACTTGCAATGACCACAGCCTCCACCTGCTTTTGTGTATTCTGTTACTTCATCAACAGTTTTTAAGTTATTTGTTTTGATTTGTTCCTTTATTGTTTCTTCTGAAACATTATAACATTGGCAAATAATTTTTTCTTTTTTTTCTGCTATGCAAGTTTCTCCATAATAGTTTGCAATAGCAGACTCTAAAGCTTCATGCCCCATTACGGAACAATGCATTTTGGCAGGAGGAAGTCCTCCTAATTCATCAACAATATCCTTATTGGTAATTTTACGTGCATCATCAATGTGCATTCCAATAATCATTTCTGTAAGAATACTCGAACTTGCTACTGCTGAACCACAGCCAAATGTCTGAAATTTTGCATCTTGAATTATTCCATTCTCATCAACTTTTAAATATAGTTTAAGCATATCTCCACAAGTTAAAGAACCTGCTTCTCCAACTGCATCAGCATCTTCAATCATACCTGCATTTTTAGGGTTTTTATATAAATCAGTAACTTTATCAGAATAGTCCCACATATTTTCTCCAATCTTATATCATTATTCTATTACGAAAAAATTTATTTATTCATATTTTTAATTTTAAATTAATTTTTTTCTTATAAAATTTTTACATCATATTTATAATGAAATATGCTATAATACTCAAATGGAAACTAAAAAAGATTTAGCAAAAAAAATTACTGCAAAAGATGAACAAGTGGCTGTTGATGTCGCAAAACAGATGATTAATGATGGGGATTATGAACTCTTCCAAGAGCTTGTTTCTTTATCAGAGTACCTTTTTCCTTTCGTAAAAGAAAACGTTTTAAAACGTCTTGAAAAATCAGTTTGTAAAGCTAATTTTAAGAATTTATATAAATTTACAAATTGCTATTCACCTGATTATGACAAAGTCTTTGCAACGGCATTTAAGTATTTTGGCGAAAATGAAGATAAAGAAAAAATGCTTGAATATATCAAAAATGGTTCTTTAGCACAAAAAACCTATGCTGCCAGATATTTTGAATTATCAAAAGATATTTTTGCTATTAGAGAATTAATAGCAAATGCTTTTTCGGAAAACGAATATTTGGCAGATGCCTGTGCTGCTGCTTTAGGTGCTTTAAATGAACTAAAATCTTATGATATTGCTTTGGCAAAACTCAATAGTGGTGATGACTTTGAAGCATTATCGGGATTGAACTTTTTTGTTAGTTATGCTAAAAATCCTCCTATGGACGATATTTTTAATGCTTTAAAATTATCAGGCATGCCCGAAAATTTTGCAGGAAAAATTGTTTACCTGAAACCTTTAACTCAGTTGCTACAAGAAAATTTTGAAAATGCTTTATTTGTTTTAGATAATATTTTAAATGGATTAGGCGAAATTTTACCTTTATCTGAAATATTTAATTTTGAATTGTTTGATGCCCTTTCTTATTTATCAGAAATAAATAATCCTGACCATTTATCAAGAATTTCGGTTTTATTGCTCCGAGCAAAATATAAATTTGAAATGTTTTCAGAGAATGATGAATATACTTTTGATGAAGATAAAAATACAAAAAATGAGATTGAGGAAATTAATAAATTTTTAAATTCTTTAGATAAAAATTTTTGGAATTACTTAAAACAAAATGTAGTACAAGAATTATCACAAGATAAAAATAGAATTATATCAGCATTAAATATTATCAAAGATTATAATATTTCTTTTGCCGTACCTCAAATTCTTGAAACAATATATGAAAATGAAGATGAAACTATTTTATGTGTAGCTTTTGATGTTTTAAAAACATTGAAAGGTTTATCTTATATCAATAAAGAAGAAGCACTGTCAAAATTCAACAATCCTAATATAAAAGCCATAGTAGAAAGTTATTACGGTTAATTATTAAGAAATATTAAGATGAATTTTTTTATAAAAGACAGTAATAGTCTTATTTTTGATAATTCAACAAAATGTTGAGCAATTTTTTAAAATCAAAATACTTTATATAAGAGTAAAGAATATAAAATACAAAAAATAAAGAAATAGAGGATATTTTAAAGGTAT
>JAFQYI010000077.1 GCA_017406505.1 bacterium | reverse complement strand
TGCATTGCCTGCACCTCTCACAAAAGGATTAGATGGATTTTCAATGTTTAAAACTAATGATGATAGTGTAAAAATATTTGATGAACATTATAGTGATATTGTAATTGATTACATAAAGAATTGTGCTGAATACATAAATATTCAAAAAGATGAACGAATTAATATTGTTTAATTAGTACATTTGCTTTAAAATATTATATTTTATAAATAAATTTTCATATTCATTATCATTGGATTTTTTCATATTTTTCAATAAATTATCAACATCATTATTACTTTCAATGTTATTTTTTAAATCATTTTGATTATTATTACTGTTTTCAACAAAATTTTCTTCTTGGCTTTTTATATTATTAATTGAACAAGCAAATCCTGTATAACAATTTTTTGCATATATCGGCAAATTTATAATTAAAAATATAAAAATAATTATTATCCTTTTAATCATGTCAATACTCCACAAACAAACACACCAACTATTCTTAAAATATTATAAATTTTTCTTACAAAAATATCATTATACAAAATGATTATGTTTAAAAAAATATTTTTGATGTAGAATAGTATAAAGTTTTAATAAAGTAGAAAATATTAACAATGCAAAATAATGATGATAAATTAATTTTAAAACAAACACAAGCGGCAACATCTTTTCAATATAAGTATCTGTTAATAAGATTTTTTCCGTTTTTAAAACCATTTTTAGGCAGAGCAATACTAAATTTTGCCGTATCAATACCGGCAGGCTTGTTAGATGCAGTTACGGCATTTGCAATTCAGCCGTATATGGATAAAGTAATTAATGCTCCGGCATCTCCACAGAGAGATTTATATGCAATTTTAATACCTTTTGCAATTATTGCTTTTGCTATTTTACAAGGTTCAATAAAATACTTAAATGTATATTTAACAAATTGGACAATGAAAAAAGTTACAAACTATGTACAAAAAAAAGCGTACGAAAAGTTACTCACTTTAAATACAAGATTTTATGATGTAAATTCATCAGGAAGTATTATAGCAAGATTTTTAACAGACCCGTTAATTTCAGCATCAACAATTCTTGACCAATTAAAAACTATTTTAACAACAGGAATCGGTTCAATAGCATTGATTTGCGTATTATTATACAATTCTTGGAAATTGGCTTTAGTTGGTGTTGTAGTTATGTCTGCAGCTATTATTCCTGCTGCATTATTAAGAAAACGAATTTTAAAAACTTCAAATGCACAATTAGCTGTCACAGGAGATATGTCCACAAATTATTTTGAAACTTGTGGTGGTAATAAAACTATAACGGCATATAATTTGAAAAACAGACAATATAGAATTTTTGATAAACAGATAGAAGAAATGTTTGATTTACACATGTCGTTAACAAAGCGAGTTGCATTAGCATCACCTACTGTATTTTTTATAGCATCAATAGGTTTTGCTGTTGTTCTTTGGTACGGAAATCATTTGATTTTGACAGGAGATATGACAATCGGAAAATTTGCATCATTTCTTGCTGCATTAATTATGCTGTATAAGCCAATGAAAAATCTCGGAGATACTTTAACTGCAATTCAACAATTTTTTGTATCTTTAAGCCGTGTATTTGAACTTTTCGATTTAGAAACAGAAATTAAAGATGATGCAAATGCGATAGAAATAAATGGTATAAAAGAAACAATAACTTTTGAAAATGTAAATTTTGAATATGTAAAAGACTTTCCGATTATCAAAGATTTTAATTTAACGGTTAAAAAGGGAGAAACAATAGCAATTGTAGGAAATTCAGGTGGTGGAAAAACTACTGTTGTAAATTTAATACCAAGATTTTATGATGTAAAATCAGGTTCTATCAAAATCGATGGAGTAGATATTAGAAAATTTTCACAGAATTCACTCCGAAGCATAATGTCTATAGTTTTTCAGGACAACTTTATATTTGCCGGAACAATCAAAGAAAATATATTGATGGGAAAACCTAATGCTACAAAAGAAGAATTAGATTTTGTAATAAAGGGAGCTCATTTAGATGAATTTTTGGAAACATTACCTAACGGAATAGATACGATTGTTGGTGAAAGAGGAACAAGTTTATCTGGTGGACAAAGACAACGTGTTGCAATTGCCAGAGCAATGATTAGAAAATCAGATATTGTAATTTTAGATGAAGCAACTTCTGCCCTTGATAATGAATCTGAAGCTATTGTTCAAAAAGCTATTGACAATCTTATGAAAGATAAAACAGTTTTTGTTATAGCTCATAGACTTTCTACAATCCAAAATGCAGACAGAATAGCTGTGATTAATGAAGGTAAACTTGTAGAGCTTGGAACACATGATGAACTTATGCAAATTGATAATGGTGAATATAAACATTTATATGAAATGCAATTTAAACAACAAGAACAAAATAGTTTTGTAAAATAAT
>JAFQYI010000007.1 GCA_017406505.1 bacterium | reverse complement strand
GATTTAAGACAGTTAATGACAAGGCATGAACTTGTAACACAAGGGGTATTATCTCCAGATAACAATCTTATGGCATATTCCGTTGTATACTCATATCCCACATCAGAGCAAGTAGCGTCTGAACTTTTTTATATAAAAATACCAGAAGGTACATCACCTGTAACAGCATTAAGCAATTTTCACACAATAGAAGCAGAAAGAGAGCCGATATTAAAGGTAGGAACAGAGAAACTATTTCAATATGAGAAACGGACATTTACAATAATTGATTGGTCAGAAAGTGGCAAGCAAATTGCTGTAAAAGAGAAAACAGGTGCACAAACGCAAGGACCATGGAAGACTCAAATTTGGACATATGATTTTGAAACAGAAAAAGGATATGAACTCACAGCATTGAGAGAAGCCATCAGATATTATTGGAAAACAAAATACGATATAGATTTAATTGACTATATGTGGGATATCTATCCTATAGGATGGGATTTATATAATAAAGATAGAATAATTGCCTATGCATATGCATTTGGAAAAAATTATAAAGGAGCAAAATTTTTAGGAACATGGAGTATAGACTATAAAAATCAGCGTTCGGAAATAATGTCAGAAACTACAACTAATTTTGAAGTTTCTGTAAATGGATATTGTTTAAAATTTAAAAGAGAATAATTTTGAATCTTAAACCTATCATTTTATAAATTAGAAAAGCGTAATTCATTAAACGCTATAATATCAAACTTCTTTATATTGTTTAATAAGATATACTTGACAGACATAATTAAAAAATATATCATAAACTTATGAAAATTAGGGTTTTGGAGTATTTTTAGTGATTATAAGATAAGGTTATATTGCCAAAATTAGTTAAATTTTCAGATAGTCGTGTTTTTGCTTAATTATACCGTTTTGTGGTACTTTTTGAAGCAATAAAAATGTCGAAAGGAGATGTTCTTGGAAATATTATGGAAAAAGTATAATAAAACAGAAAAATTTTTATTTGTGTTTTCCATAGTATTCTTCCTTATTTCTTTCATTAGTTTATTTGTTTTTATAAAAACGCATTTTGTTTACTACATAGACAGCGATGATGCAAGTGAGCTTATACTATCAAAAATTTTAGCAGATGAAAAAAGACTTATTACTGATAATTGGTATTACTCTACAGAGCTACATGTATTAAATACTCAGATTCTATACTCCTTTTTTTTTAATATCACTCAAAATTGGTGCCACGTTAGGCTCTTGTCATTTGGGTGTCTGTACGTCATCATGTTTCTTTCATTATTATTTATGATGGATAGACTAAATATTAAGAAATACTTTTTTGTTGTTGCAGGAATTTTATGTATTCCCTTTTCTAGTGATTATTTTAATTTTGTGTTGAAGGGAGCTTATTACCTGCCACATATTACAATTCCGTTTCTTGCAATTGGAATTATAGAATGGATTTCAGATAGCCAAAAAAGACAAAGGACATTTAAAACCATAGCGATTATTTGTATCTCTTTTTTGTTGGCTATGGTTGCTGGTCTAGGTGGAGCACGACAAGTAGTAATAACATATTTACCGTTGTTTTTTTCAGGACTTTTCATATTCATTCAAAAAACTGTTTCGATAGTAGAATCCGACTCAAAACAAAGACAAATGTCTTTTTCACTTGGAAAGCTATCAGGTAGTAATGCACGATTTATTATTGCTTCCATCGTAAGCTGTATAGGTTCTGTGATTGGGTATTATATTAATGTTGTGATATTATCAAAAATATTTTCATTCTATCAGTTTAATATATCATTTTCTGACTTTGATATATACAAATTATCCCAAACAGTTGCTGGTTTTCTCAACACGTTAGGTTTCACAAGTTATTCTGTGTTTTCACATGCAATGATATATAATATTGTATGTTTTGCTTGTATTACAGCAGTACTTTTTTCTTTTATCTATGGGGTAAAACAAAAAAATGACGAAAAATTATACAGATATACAGTAATTTGTTTGGCATCTGTTTTAGTATTTTCACTCTTGTACCTTTTTTCAGACACACCCTATACTAATAGATATAATCTCCAGATAATAGTTTTATTCGTGCCTTTATTTGCATTTGCACTTAGTCAATGTTCTTGTGATTGGAAATATAAAATTCAAATTTCCATTTTTCTTGTATTTCTTCTTGCTCTGCGAGGTGTGACGTTCTATATGGTAGAGCATAAAACAGATAAAACAAGTGAATTGCGAATAATATCAAAAAAACTTATTAATAATAACTATTTTAATGGTTATGCCACATTTTGGAATGCAAATATTCTGACAGAATTAACTAATGGCAAAATAGAGGTTTGGGATTGGCAAGCTACAGCTAATGACTTTACCTGTATAGACCAAATATACCAATGGCTGCAACTTAAATCTCACGTAAAAAACCACCCTAAGGGTAAATTGTTTTGGGTGTTATCAAACGAAGAAAATAACAATTTCCATTTCCCTAAATCTGTTTCTTCTGAGCATATTATTTATGAAACTCCGGAAGATATTAACTGGGATGTATTTGAGTCTAAAGATATAAAAACACAGTATAAAGTATACGGTTTTTCTAACTATGACGAAATGTATTACTTGGCAGGAAAATATAATTTTAATCAAGAAATTTCGATTGCACCTGGATATATCAGGATAGCGGGTCCTACGGTCTTATATCCAGACACATACACTATGATTTGTGTAGGTGAGAATCTTGAATCAATTGACGTTAGTTTGGAATATATGAAGACAATAAAGTACAAGGGAAACAATCAATTGTGGAATAGACTTTTTAATGTTGATAATCTCGCCGTAGAAAAGGGATTAAATTATTTAGTCTGTAATTTTTCATTAAGTGAAATTGCTTCAGGCATTCGACCGATATTTACAAATAAAGGTGATAAAAATGTAAAAATATCATCTGTTTGGATATTTAAAAACTACATTTATTATGCTGATTTGTGGAACAATAAATGGTTATCAAATGGTTATGATGAAAAAGGAGTTCGATACCTAAAGACTAATGCTATTTCACATGGACCTTATATTACGCTAGTGCCAGGAAATTATGTTGTTGAATGCGATGGTGAAAATCTCGATTTTGCAAATTTTGATTGCGTATTTAATGAAGGAGATGGACTAAATAAAATTGAATTGAAAAATATTGACAAAACAAATAGTTCTGTAAGATTTACAATCAACACCAACGAGGTCATTAATAATTTCGAAGTTCGCCTTTTTAACAACTCAAGCAAAGATGTGGTAATATATAGATTAACTATGAGAAGGGAAAAATGAATATCTTTGCTTGCTCTTACACAAATACAATACATTTTTCTCATTTTCATATACAAGGAGGTATCATATGCTCATACCTAGACTTTTTATAGTAATTCCTTCAATAAATTAAACAAAAATGTTTTTTTATTTCTTCTTTCTAATTTTCTCAATCTATTGTTTATAGAGGAGGTATTTTGCCTTATACTGGAAAAATTTTTCTATATTTATGTTGACGAATCAATATATTGGGTTTCTTTATTTTCAGTAGTTGTACTTTATCCGTTTTTTATCACAGGTGCCATTGTGGAAATTTTGTTTTATCAAAACAATCGTCAATTCAGTGAAAAAATAAATAATATATTAACTGACAAAAAATTTAGATATTTAATTTTGTTAAATATTGGCAGTTTGTATTTTTATATTCAACTGATTTTTATTATTTATCTTGCCAAAGGTCTTGAATTTTAGATTTGTGATTACTTTTTTCATTTTTTCCTTTAATTTTTCTGTACCTATTTTTAATATGACACATTCTCGAAAATTCACTATCTTGTCGGGTATTCGTTTTTAAGGACTCCATTTTAGTACCTTCGGCACTGTCTCTTTGCTAAAAAACTCATGCTTATGGGTTTCGCAACTTCGTTGCTCACCCCTCCTAAAATCCTTAACCATTATAAAACTATAACTATTATACACAATTTAATTATGAATTTATCAAAATGTGTTTACCATTTATTGTAACCCAATGTTCATTACCTGTCTTTTGAATTGTATTTTTAAATATTTTACTTAAATTTTTGTTATTTATAGATTTTATAGATTTGTATTTTTGTCTTAATATTTCAGAAAAATTTTTTGTAGTTTCAGTTTTTGTTTTTGTAGAGGGAACTGATTTATTAATTGTTTTAGTCCTGTTTACACCTAAATTGGTTGCATTTTTGTATAATTTTGCTTCTTCCAGAGATTTATTAGAAAAGTTATGTAATAAATGAGGTTCAAATTTAAGTTTATTACCATATTTAGCTTTGACATTAAATTATTATTTTTAATGTTTGACTTAATTTCCAAATCTGAAACTATATATACTGAACCTGACTGCTTATCTATCATTTTATTGAATAAATTATCAGATTTTCTTCCATAAGTTTTAATTTTTTCATCACTATAAGTAAAGTGTTTTGAATTTGCTTCTACAATGTGCTTACTACCAATCGGGGCAATTGCTATCGAAGATAACCCTGTATGATGAGCAAGAAGATTTGAAATTGTTCCGCCTAGCGAATATCCTGTTAATTCAATTTGAGAATTGGGATATTTTGATTTTACCAAATTATATAAATTTTCAGCATCTAAATATTGTTTGGGAATTTTGTTTGAATATAAAATCTTTAAAGAATCTTTGTCGTCTTTTATTTGAGATATATTTGCTCCCGAAAATGCCAAAACAACTCTGTTATTTTGTTTATATACTCTTACATCAAAACTCTTATTTTTAACCGTTTTGTCAAATTCATGTAATGTTTGCCAATTTTTTATATCTTTTTTATTTTGGGCACCATCACAGAATTTTAAACTTTCGTATGTATTCATTGTATTTTCTCCTGTTTTATGTTTAACTGTTTTTTATGAGTTACAATTTGAAAACAAAATTACTTTCAATTTATTTTATTTTTCAAATTATTTTGTTGATATATCTTGCATTTAATTTTATTCTTTTATGTTATACTCTATGGATATTATATGGCTTGGGGCGAGAATCGTTGTATAACAACAGCGCATTAGTTGCTATGACAATAGGAATGTATGTCTTAATAGTTTTTGGCTATGTGTTTGGGTATTACATAATTTTTAAATCGGCACAAGTAACAAAAAAAATATTAAATGATTTCCCGCTTATAAAATCAGAAAGAATAATACTATATGTAGCACCTTTAGTTATTATCGCAAACATTGTGGATATTATTGTATTATTCCCAATTATAAAAATTTTATTTTAATTTTTGAGGTTTATATGTATTATATTTGGTATTTAGAAACATTTTCTAACTTTCCTTAACTTAGCATTGTAGGGTGGACTTTAGTCCACCATAATCTTTAATTTAATAATGTAAAGTCCCTATTGCCTAATTGTCCTTTTATGACATTACGGTTTTATTTTGCTGGAGCAAGCTCCACCCTACCAACTAATTCGCAAATATATAATAGAGAAATATTTTCCAAAATTGAAAATATCATTAAGGTTTAAACTCCCAGAAATAGTTTCCCGTGTTTATTCGTTTATATTTGCAGTATTATTTACACTGGCAACAGTTCCTATACTATTTATAGGAATTTATTTATTTGTAATGTACATAATAGATATTTTGAATTAAGTAATGTGGGTTCAGGATTTATAACGAACCCATCAAAATGAAAATTTTATAATTGATGGGTTGAATGAAATTGTTCAACCCATCCTACCTGCGGCTCGGATGAGTTATCAATTTCCCGGCTTTCATTCGTTGGTGAACTTTTTCTGCAATTAAATCACATACATCCGGATTAAATGCTGCTGTTACTTTTATTCCATATTCATGTATTAACTCTTTTGCAATTTCACGACCTTGTGCATTATTCCAATTGTCCATATTATTTTCACCTTTACCTTGTCCCTGAAATAAATTACCCTGTATTTCATGAAAATCTCCAAAAAATTTTGCTGCGTGTTTCCCGGTAAGTAAGGCTAGCTGTGCCTGCATAAACGTATGTTTGAAGGCATCAGCTTCATTATTATGCGTAGCCTCTTTTCCTGCTCCAACTTCGAATCCATATTTTTTTTGATATTCTAAAGTTTTTTCAAGAACATATTGTCCGTATTTTTTAGGTATAAAATTAAATATATTTGTATTATCACTATTTTTTTTATTCATTTTTTAATCCTTATGTTAAAATGCTAATATGAAGTTAAATAAATATATATCTTTAAATCTGTTTTCATTTTGCACATATATTTCAATGTTTCTTATATTATTTGCATATTTTCAAGTTGAAAATAATTTTATATACATTACAATAGAAACTTTTTCAGGTGTATATTTTTTGTTGCAATTAATAGAAATATTTTTTCTGTTTTT
>JAFQYI010000076.1 GCA_017406505.1 bacterium | reverse complement strand
TTTAAAAAAATATAATAAAAATATAAAAAATATAATTGATATTGGAACAGGAGGAGGATTGCCGGCTATCCCAGTTGCCATTCAATATAATAATTTTAACATATATGCAGTAGATTCAATAGGAAAAAAAATTAAATTTGTTGAACTTGTTAAAGAAAAACTACAGATTACAAATTTGTTTCCCATTTGTTCAAGAATAGAAGATTTGAATAAAAAAGAATTTTTTGATGTTGCAATGAGCAGAGCTGTAGCTGAACTTTCAACCATTTTAGAATATTCTGCTCCTTTTGTTAAAATAAACGGATATATTGTTGCTTACAAAGCCAAATTAGCAGATGAAGAATTATTGTCTGTTCAAAACACATTAAAGTTATTAAATTTAAAATTTTTAGAAAAAATAGATACAATACAGGAAAATCAAAATATCACAGAACATTGCCTTTTAATTTTCCAAAAAACTAAAAAAACATCACTTGAATATCCAAGAAAAAATAATCTTCCTCGTAAAAAACCACTTTATTAAAAATAACAAACAGGTTAAATTATGGAACAAAAAACATTATTTGAAGATAATAAAAATCAACCATTAGCATCAAGACTCAGACCAAGAAATTTAGATGAATTCGTAGGACAAACACATTTACTTGGACAAGGTAAGGTATTAAGAAAACTTATTGAAAATGATAATATACCATCGATAATTTTTTGGGGGAATCCTGGCATAGGAAAAACAACATTAGCAGAGATTATTGCAAATAAAACTAATTCTGAATTTATTGATTTTTCTGCAGTTACAAGTGGAATAAAAGAAATTAAAGCTGTAATGACACAAGCAGAAAGTAACAGAAAATTAGGTCAAAAAACAATAGTTTTTGTAGATGAAATACATCGCTTTAACAAAGCACAACAAGATGCTTTTCTTCCATTTGTTGAAAAAGGAAGTATTATTTTAATCGGTGCAACAACAGAAAACCCTTCATTTGAAATTAATTCTGCCCTATTATCACGTTGTAAAGTCTTTGTCTTTAAACCATTAGAAATACAGGATATAAAAATCATATTAAATCGTGCAATTAGTGATATTAGAGGTTTTGGCGAAGAAAAAATAAATATTTCCGAAGAAGCTATTAACATTATTGCAGAATATGCAAATGGAGATGCCAGAATGGCTCTTTCAACGTTGGAAATGGTGGTATTGAATGGTGAATCAAATAATGATGGAATTATAACAATAACAGAGGAAACATTAAAACAATGTATTTCAAAGAAATTTCTTATATATGATAAAAATGGAGAAGAACATTACAATATAATTTCAGCTTTACATAAATCAATGAGAAATTCCGATCCTGATGCATCAGTATATTGGCTTGCAAGAATGTTAGAAGCTGGTGAAGACCCATTATATGTTGCACGCAGAATTATAAGATTTGCAAGTGAAGATATAGGACTAGCTGATCCACACGCACTGGAAATAGCCGTTGCTGCATATCAGGCATGCCATTATATAGGCATGCCGGAATGTAGTGTGAATTTGACAGAAGCAGTAATATATATGGCAATGGCACCAAAATCAAATGCTATGGATATAGCATATATGTTAGCAAAACATGATGCAAAAGAAAGTTTAGCAGAACCTGTTCCGTTGCAAATCAGAAATGCTCCAACAAAGCTAATGAAAGAATTAAATTACGGTAAAGGATACCAATTTGCACACGATACTGAAGAAAAAATAACAGCAATGAAATGTTTACCGGATTCTTTGATTGGGAAAGAATATTATATACCAACAGAACAAGGTTTGGAAAGTAAATACAAAACAAAGCTTGAAAAAATTAAAGAATGGAAACAAAGAAAAAGTTTAGAAACTAATTAAGTTTATAAAAAAAAGACATTAGCAATTATAACAGCCCCGATTATTCCTGCAATATCAGCTATTATTCCTGTCAATAGAGCATATCTGTATTTTTTTATACCAACAGAACCAAAATATACAGCAAGAACGTAAAAAGTTGTTTCAGAACTTCCTAGCATAATTGCACCTAACTTAACAACATAACTATCCACAGGATTATTTTGTGCTATATCGGAAAAAACTCCTAAAGCAGCACTTCCGGATAATGAACGTATTATTGCTAACGGTAAAATATCAGATGGAATATTAAACTTATCAAAAATATTTGTAAATAAATAACTAATTGTATCTAAAGCTCCGGAAGCTCTAAACATAGCAACAGCAACAATAATTGCAGTGAGATAAGGAATTATTTTTAAAGTAACATCAATGCCTTCTTTTGCACCTTCAACAAAAGTTTCATATACAGGAATTTTTTTATATATGGCATAAAGCAATATAGATAAAATTATAGCAGGTAATGCCAAAAGAGAAATAATATCAATAATTTGTCTTAATACAACCATTATTGAACCTCTGTTTCAGATTGTGGAGGAAAAAATTTTTGCATAATTTTTGCTGTAATGATAGCAGTAACAAACGCAAAACTGGTAACCAGTAATGTAGGAACAATAATTTGAGTTGGATTATTAAAGCCAACTGAAGCTAAGACAGCAATAACAGTAGCAGGAATTAACTGAAAGCCGGCAGTATTCATAGCAAGAAGCATACACATAGAATCAGAAGCAGAAGATTTATCTTTATTAATCTTTTGCAATTCCTCCATAGCTTTAATTCCCATTGGTGTGGCAGCATTAGAAAGACCTAAAGCATTAGCAGAAAAATTCATAGCAATATTACTAATAGCATTTTCGTTATTCGAAGCATCTTTAAACAAAACCTTAGCAAAAGGACGAAGAACTTTAGATATTTTTTCAGCGATTCCTGATTTTTCAGCAATTTTCATAATTCCTAGCCAAAAAACCATAACACCACAAATATTTATGGCAATAGTTATAGAAGATTCAGCACCGGATAAAATAGAATTAACAACATCATCCAGTTTGCCATTTAAAGCACCAAAAACGAAAGATATAAGAATTAAAAAAGCCCATATAAAATTCATACAATATATAATAAAGGTATTAGAAAATATAGTAAAATTGTAAACATTTATTTAACAAATGATAAGTATAAAAAAAAGTGGGTAATAAAATAAGTAGAGGGTAAAAGAGGAGAGATAATAATGTCGGTTAATTATGTGTCATTAAATACAGATGCTGTTTTTAGTGGATTGCAATTAACAACTAAGCAAATGCCGATAAATCCTCTGGGAAATAAAGAATTAGAAAGAGCAAATATTGAGAATTCAGAAGATATAAGGAATACAAAAGGTACATTAAATATAAGCAAGCAAATAGCAGAAAGTCAAAATGTAGATGTAGATAAGGAACCGGAAGGAAATGTACCTTGGAGTGAAATTATGAAACAACTCCAATTACATTGTACAGGAAATGAAGAAGATGATTACAATAATATAATGGAAGAAATAGATTTTCAGATATCGCATGCACAGACTAGATATGATTTGAATTATTATCAATGGTTATTGGAATATACATCAAGATTATTTATGACGATAGAAGATTCACAAAATTTATATGAAGAAGAGAAGAGTAAGTATTACTATGATATAAATGATTTTACAACAGTAAATATGAAGATGTTGTAAAAATATATTGACTAATAATTATGGGTGAAATAATATAGAGATACCATAGAGTCGGAGTGGCGGAATGGTAGACGCGCACGTTTGAGGGGCGTGTGGAGCAATCTGTATGGGTTCAAGTCCCATCTTCGACATTACTTTTAATAAAGCCGTTAAAATTCGGCTCTATTTTAGTATTCAAGAGCCTCTTACGGGTTCCATATGCAACTATATCATTAATTTTTGGACGAATCCCTTTTAGTACCTGTTTTGCTTGTGTAGAACGAGTTTTCAGGGTTCCATCTAGTTCTTCAATATTTGCATTAAATGATTGTTTTGCAAGTCTTAATTGTTCAAACACAGGTCTGAGCTTGACTGTAATGGCTTCAGCTTCATCATCAATTAGGATACTTCCTTCAATAGTTGTCAGTATCACGCGTTTTTCTTCTAAGTTTGCTTTGAGGTACAATTCGGGTACACGATTCGCAAAGTCAGCAAGTATCTTCATGCGAGTCATTGTATCTTTTGTAGTTTCACTAAGGTTTGTAATTTTGTTTCCTATCTCACGTTTTTCATCCTGCCACTTATCCATAAGTTCATCAAAAGTCTCATTGTCAAGACGAGATTTTCCTGCAAGTTTTTCCTTAGTAGCATTTGAAATTATGCTGGTAAGTTCCTTATATTGCTTTTCCAATTCTTCAACAGACTTGTATTCAAAGGCTTGTAACTCTGTTATAGCATCAAAGATAGACTTTTTAATACGATTCAACTGTTTGTCAGAGATATTAAAACTATCCAATACTTCTTGCATAGCTTCATCAATGATATGTTCGCTGATATTATGTTCTTTATTATGAACTTTATTATAGTTAGAGCATCTGTAGTATGTATATGTACCGCTATTATGTGCTCCATGCTTAACAAGTCCAGTATATGCACAACCACATTTTGCGCACTTTATAAATCCTGTGTATGTCTTAACGTCTCCTTTATGTCGTCTGCTTCCTGTATCTTTAAATCTCAGTTGCACTCTATAGAATAGTTCTTCCGATATTATCGGTTGATGTTTGCCGTCATATAATTCACCCTCATACTGAACTTTACCCATATACACAGGATTCTTTAATATATCTTCAATGCGTTTCTTGGGGTATGGCTTACCCGATTTATTAACAAACCCATACTTAGCTAGCTCACGTCCAACACCGTCTAACGAAAAGATACCTGTCGCATATAAGTCAAAAGCTTGCTTGATGTAATGTTTCTTACTATCATCAGGTATAATTATTTTTTCTTTGTTCTTTTTATTCTTAGTGTTGATGTATCCGACTGGTGCTTTACCTAACGCATAACCGTTTCTTGCCCTATACTCAGTTGTGCTTTTGGCTCTCGTTTTAATGTTTTTCAACTCTTGTGCTGCCATTCCAAGATATACGGCAAGTATCATCGGTTCAAGTTTTAATATATCATCAAAATTTTCTTGTACGCATGCGATGGTTACATTGTTTTTTTGAAGGAAAGGTAATATTACCGAGTAATAATCTTGAATGTTCCTTGTTGGTCTGTCTATTCTGTATGTTACGATACAACGAACCTTGTCTTTGTGTTCTTCAACAAATTTAATCATTTTCTTGAACTCGGGACGGTTGAGATTATCTCCAGTTTTGTTTACATCAGAAAAGTAGATGAACTTACAGTCTTTATCCTCAGCATACTTCTTACAAAGTTCTTTCTGTGTTGAAATACTGAGATTATTTTTCCCTTTGTCCTCTTTACTTTTTCTTCCATATCCTACAATAATGTTTTTAATCTTTTGGGCTGCCATGTTCTTTCTCCTTTTTAATTATACCATCATGATGGTCAAAACTTTCTGTTCTTAATCAACTTGTAGTTCAAGAACTTTCTGCAAGGCTTGGTGGATATTATCTTTTTGCAAACTGCCTAAGACTCCATTTTCTGCCATCCATTTGCCCGTTATATCTATAATAAACAAACCATTTTGAATATAAATATTATTTAAACCTATTTGTTCTTTATAAATTACATAGGGAATGCGCCTTTTAATTTTTCTGGAAGTGAATAAGTTCGGTCTTTCTAACTTCTTTAATTCCATCATTTCTTCATATTTTTCAAGTTCTTCAGGAGTAAACTCAAAATCTATTAAATCAGAGTTTTCTTCATCTTCATCTTCATCATCCTCTGCTTCAAAGGAAAAGGCATGCCCTAATAGTGGGTTTGAATTTATCTTTTTATACTTAGTATTAAGAGCATTAATCTCGTGACTTATTACTTCTTCTGCGGTTTTGCCTTTATTATTCTCAATCCTTTGTTCAAAGAGTTCCTTTAATCTTCGAACAGAAATAAAAAATATTTTCTTTTCTTTTAGTTTTTCTACTTCTTGCACAAATCGAGAGAGAGTTAATCAGCATGAGGACTAGAGAAGCCCTGCATGCCCGAAAAGCACAAGGAATAAAGCTCGGAAGACCTAAAGGGAAAGGAAAATCTAAACTGGATAGTTCAAAGGACGATATACTTAAACTTGTTTCATATGGAGTACCAAAAACATTGATAGCAAAACAGTATAACACTTCTATCGGAAATTTATATAATTTTTTAGATAAGAATAAAAAATAAATTATGCTTGTTTAGGTAAAATTTTAATTTCAAAATTTAAATAGTCAAAAATCTTTACTAAAGTATCAATTTTAGGTGCCGTTTTTGTTTGTCCGTCTAATAATTTTATTATATTACTTCTTGATAGTTCTAAATCTTTAGACATTTTTCTGACAGAAATATTGCGAACTTCTATAATCTTTTCTAAACAAGAATAAAAAGCATCAAAATTTCCGTCTTGTAAATATTCTTCTAATGCAACTTGCAACCACAATGCTTGTTCATTAACATCTTTTAAATGTTTGTTTAAATCATCGTTAAAGTTTATATTTTCTTTTTTAATTTTATCAATATTAAATTTAGTCATTTATATACCTCACTTTCAAATCTATATTTATTACTACTGATTAGTTATCCAGTTGTATAATATCTTTCTTTAAATTCATCAAAATATTTGTTTGCTTTCGTAATTGTTTGGGTTTGGTTGGATTTATCGCTTCCTGCAAGAATTAAAACAATTATATTATCAAGTTCCTTATAATAAACTCTATATCCTTTGTTGGTTATAAACCTTAGTTCTGATAATTCGCTATTTTGCAAAGGTTTACAATCCCCAAAGTTACCTAATTGAACTCTTAATAATCTTTGTCGGATTCTTTTTTGTTCAATGCTATCAAGTTTATTTAACCATTCTTGAAAAGGACATTTGCCGTCTTTAGTTGTATAATAAATAACTTCTTTAATACCTGCATGGTACTCTATAACATACCAATTGTCAAGTAGCAGATTAAACTATTTATAATTACATATTTATGTAATTAACAAAGGGCTATAATCTGTTTCTTTAAGATTTTTTAAAATACTTCTTTTTTCATTGTGTTGATGTATAAATCTTACTCTTGATGTTACATCATCTTCACCAATTATATTTGTGATATTATCAATTAGTTTTTTTTGAGAAAGTTCATCATGGTAATAAATATTGATGATTGCCATTTTATTTATATTAAATATATTTTTTAAAATACTATAATCTGTTCTATCTAAAGAATGACCTATTACATGAAAATAAGGAAAATCCCATTTACTATTTTCTTTTGAAACAAAAAGTTCCCTTATAAGATTTTGGAAGGATTCTATAGTTCCATATTTATGTCTTTGGTTATGTTTTTGAAATATATTAAAACACACTGGAATGTCACATTGTATATCTTTGTATTCAGGACTATTAAAGCTATGGGTACCAAGAACCAATTGACAATTTTTGTAATCACTATTATGAATGGCTTTTCCATGTACATATATTGGTGTGAATTTTTCTATATTTGAATAATGTTTAAACTTTTCTGTATATAATTTCTCACAAGTATTATCCTAACTTAAATTCAATAAGGCAATTTATAACAGACCATAAGTATCTTGGTAATATCCAATTAAGTATAAGGATAAGTGAACCTGAAATCACGAACGAACAGTTGTACATAGCTTGTAAATGGGCTTTAGGCAAAATATCTAATAATATCTCAGATATTGAAGAAACTTACGAAGGTACTAAAGAATTTAAATCAAGAAGATTATATGAAGTATTCAGAGATAAAACCGTAAGTTATACAGACCCACATGGAGACGGACAAGGTATATCTCAATCGACTGGTGCTATATCAGAACATTTAAAAGTAAATCTTTCTAATGAAGACTGGTTTGTATTTACAGATAACTATGGAACAAGTGAGGAAAAAGAATTTGTTGCATACTTTAAAGACCATGTACAAGAATTAAAAAAGAAGTACGATAAAGTCTATCTAATAAGGAATGAAAGACAATTAAAACTGTTCTCTTTCGATGGTGGAGAACGCTTTGAGCCTGACTATGTCCTTATCATGACAAAACAAGAAGGTGATATTACAGACCAGTATCAGATATTTATTGAAC
>JAFQYI010000075.1 GCA_017406505.1 bacterium | reverse complement strand
TTAGACCCTGAAACAAGTTCAGGGTGACCGAATATTATTGCAAATAGTGCAAAAATCAGGACAAAAGTGCAAGAATAATCCGGCAAATCTCTACACTATAAAATTGCCTCTATTGCCATAAAATTAGACATCTTTACCTAAATTCGGACATCCTAAATGGACAGAAAGGTTATAATATATTATGTCAAAATCCCTCATACACTAAAAAAACAAAAACAGCCCCGAAGGAACTGTTTTTGTAAATGGCGGGACCGACGAGGCTCGAACTCGCGACCTCCTGCGTGACAGGCAGGCACTCTAACCAGCTGAGCTACGATCCCAATCCTGCTGGTAACCAAATTATAAAACAATAAAAAAATTTTTGCAACAAATTTTTTATTGCGACTAAGCTTTTTTTTAAATATAATTTGTTTGAATAACATTTAAGCAAAGAGGCTACTATGAATAAATATTTATTAGAAATAGGTACTGAAGAATTACCATATAAGTTTATACCTGATGCTGAAAAACAATTAAAAACTGCTTTTCATAAGTTTGTTAATGATAATGGAATATCTTTTTCCGAAATCAAAACGTTTGCAACACCGAGAAGACTTACTGTTCGTTTAAGTGGACTTCCCGACAAAAAAGAAGATATTGTTAAAACTGTTAAAGGTCCTATTGCCTCTATTGCTTTTGATGCTGACGGCAAATTAACGCCAGCAGGTCTTGGCTTTGCAAAGAAAAACAATGTTAATCCCGAAAATATCTATACAGAAAACAATTATGTTTTCGCAAAAATTGAGGAAAAAGGCAAATCAACAAAACAACTTCTTGAAGAAAATGTTTCAAAAATAATTTCTTCTCTCAATGGTTCTCACTTTATGCGTTGGGCTGATTTCGATGTTAAATTTCAACGCCCCATCAGATGGATAGTTTCTCTTTTTAACAATGAAGAAGCAAAAATTTCGTTTTTAGATGTAACCTCAGGAAAGATTTCAAGAGGTCACAGATTTTCAAAAACAGAAGTTCCCATTGATATCGAAAACTATGAAAAAGAATTATTTGATGCAAATGTAATTGTAGATGCAGAAAAGAGAAAGGCAAAAATCGTTGAATCTGCTACTAATGCCGCAAAATCTATAGGTGCTGAAATCGTTTTTGACGAAGATTTGCTTGAAGAAGTTACCTATTTAACGGAATGGCCCATTCCAGTTATTTGTGATTTTGATGAAAAATATCTCAAAGTTCCTGATAAAGTTACAGTAACTGTGATGGCTGTACATCAAAGATATTTTCCACTATACAAAGACGGAAAACTTCTCAACAAGTTTATTACAATGGCAAATTTTGTTGGAAATGAAGGATTTGAAAATATCAAAGCAGGAAACGAAAGAGTTGTTACGGCAAGACTTGAAGATGGTATTTTCTTCTTTGAAGAAGATACGAAAAAACCTCTTGAAGCATATCTTGAAAATCTTAAAGACATGACTTTTCAAAAAGGTATGGGTTCAATGTACGATAAAACAATGAGAGTTGTTGAACTTTCTAAACATTTAGCTGAAGAAACTGATACTCCGGTTGAAAATGTTGAAAGAACTGCAAAACTTTGTAAAGCTGACCTTGCTACCAGTTTAGTTTTTGAATTTACAGAACTTCAAGGTTTTATTGGTTGTGATTATGCTAAGTTATGTGGTGAAAAAGATGAAGTTGCCGAAGGTATAAAAGAACATTATTTCCCTTTAAATGCTTCTTCTGAAATTGCTTCAGGTATTGAAGGTAAACTCGTTGGCATTGCTGACAAAGTTGATACTGTTTGTGTTATTTTTGCAAGTGGAGCGAAAATAAGTGGCTCTCAAGATCCTCTTGGTGTGCGTCGTGCTGCTCTTGGTATTCTCAAAACTGTTATCAACAGTAATTTAAATATTAATTTGAATAACTTGATTAAAAAATCAATTGAACTTTTACCAATCAAAGTTGATGATTCAAAATTATTATTTGATAAAATTTATGACTTCTTTATTCAAAGATTAATAATTATGCTCGCTGAAACGTATAAAAATGATATTTTAGATTCCTGTATTTCAAATGGTGAAGTTTTAGTAGATTTAAAAGCATTTATTAATAAAATAGATAGTCTTATGAATATTGTTCAAAAACCATATTTTTCAGAACTAAATGAAGCTATTGGAAGAATTATTAGAATTATAAAAAATAATGAAATTAATGAACTTCCTGATGAATCTTTATTCCTTGATGATTCTGAAAAAGAACTCTATTTTGCAATTAAAAATATTAATTTGAATTGTTCGTATGAAATTTTAGCCGATAATTTATCAAAATGTATAGAAAAGATAAATAATTTCTTTGATAAAGTTTTGGTTATGGATAAAGATGACAAAGTTAAAAATAATAGATTAAAACTTTTGACATATATAAAATCAATTTTTTATAAAATATGTGATTTTTCAAAGCTAACTATTTTTAAATAGTTAGCTTTGCATTATAAATAAGTATTGTTTAAATGTTATTATGCTATTTATGATATGGTACATACCAAGGTGCTTTATCAGGATTGTTTTTTAACATATTTTCTAAACGTTCATATAATTCAAAATGTGTATGATATTTGTCTGAAAGTAATTTAATTTTATATATAAAATCAAAAATACTTTGAGGTAGATTATCTTCGTGTGCTTTAAACCAATTTTCTTCTAAATCTATTATAGTTGTATGAACACCAGACTCTACATCAGCTCTTATCCAATTTTCAACTTCTTCTTCTGTATCATTTATACCGGGAATAATAATAAATTTTGTACCTGCACATATTTCTCCATCCATATATAAATGAGGGGTGAGGGCTATTCTTTTATGAATTTGTGCTGCTGCATATTTCCTTACGTTTTCTCTTACAATATTATATGCATCAACTTGTTTTATCTTTTTAAAAGTTTCAGGGCATCCTGCATCAACAGAAACTATAACTCTCAAACGCCCTTCTCTTATTCCTCTTTCTAAGATAGGACTATATTTTATACCGGAAGTATGCACTCTTAAATCATAAAATTTGTAATTTAAAAGAAGTCTTATAAGATCCTCAAATTCCGGCAATATTGTTGGTTCTCCTCCTCCAAAATGCACATTTCCACCTCTTCTTAAAATGTTTTTTTCAAGCATTTCTTTTATTATTGGTAATACTGAATAATTTTTTGTTTTATATGAAAATTCTTCCGGATGCTGAGTTGCATAACAATATATACATTTACTGTTGCATTCTGTCCAATGACTTATATATACGTTAGATATATAATTTTCTTCTCTGTCCCATGTTTCATTGTAAAGTAATTCTAAAAAAGGACAATTGACGCAATTATCATGAATTAGACCTTTTTTATATAATCGATTAAATGTTTTTTTTTGTTTAAAAATATGCTCCCAATTTATAGGTTCTCCCCTATAGTCATCTTTTACAAGAGTGTGCCCACCTCCAACATGTCCACAATAGCAGCAAGTAGCAAGCTTATATCTAAAAAACACAAGACCATGTTGTATCCAGGGACAACTGTAATATGAGGGATGGTCACATTTTGAGCCATCATATTCTGCATGGTATCTAAACATATTTAATCCTTTATTTTTTGTATTGTGCCACCAAATACAGCCGTATTCACATTGTAAATTTTTCTCATAATCGAAGCTCTTTCGTCATACCTTAAATATAAACTTTCTCTGTCGGCTGTTTTTTGTGTAAAAAGTATTAACTCATATAATCTTCTATGATCTTTTAATGAGTTTAAGTTTTTTTGAACCCATCGTAAATCAATATCTATAGAAGCATGCTTTATGCCTGATTGATGCGTATTAATAAGCCAATTTTCAATTTCTTCCTCGTTATCATTTACACCCGGTACAATTATAAATTTTGAGCATACTCTATCTTTATCTGTTTCTTGGGCTGCTGCATACATAGATAAATTTTCAGAAACTTTTTCATAAGTTGGGACAAGTTTTATTTTTTCGTATGTATTTTTAGTTCCGGCATCAATAGAAACTGTTAATTGTAATTTACCTTCTTTTAACCCTTTTGCAATGGCTGGTGAATATTTTATTCCAGATGAATTAACTAATATATTATCACATCCATAATCTAAAAGTAAATGAAGCATATCTTCAAACTCCGGATATATTGTAGATTCACCTCCGGCTATTGAAATATATGCATTTTTTTTCAAAATTCCTTGATTACACATATCTTCTAAAACTGGAACAATATTATAATGTTTATTATGTTGTTTTAAATATTCATCAGAAATCGCAGGACAATATATACATTTACAATTACAATTAATCCAATGAGTCAATAATAATCTGTTAATATAGTCCTCATCATCCCATTCATCTTCATGAAGAAGTATGCAGCCTTTACATTGATGGTAGACTTCGCCTGTTCTTTGAACTTTCCTCATTTCTCGTTTTTGTTCAAATATCCTGTGCCAATCCAAATCTTTTCCATAAAATTGACCACGTAAAACAGGTCTTCCTCCTCCTTCATTACATTGAGAACAGCAAACTCTTATAATATTTTCATGGTCAAAAATAATTCCATGTTCTAACCAATCACAACTTAAAAATTTATTTGTTATCATACTACTATCTCTTTTATTCCTAATAACCATCTTGCCCAAGGATATATATATTTTTTAAATTTATATTTTTGTGTTTCTTCTATAAAATAATTTGATATATTTATAAGGCTTTTATTGTCGTCATCTTTATGTTTTGTCCACCAAAACATATCCAAACTCAATGCAACATAGTCAATCTTTGCATTTGCAACTTTTTCTAAAAACAAATCTATTTCTTCTTTTTTAGTATTTATATTAGGTAAAAGTATATATTTAAGGCATATTTTTTCTTTTGTTTTTGCTTCTTGTTGAGCTTCAGAGTATCTATATATATTTTCCCAAACCTTATCATAAGAATTAACTTGTTTTACTTTTTTATGCATTTCTTTAGAACCTGCATCTAAAGATATAGTAAGAGTATTAATTTGATTATTTCTTAAAGCTGTTCTTATTGATTTTGAATACTTTATACCTGAAGTATTTATAAAAATATTATGAAATCCTTCTTTTAGAAAAAGGCTTAATAAACTTTCAAACTCAGGATAAACTGTTGGTTCTCCCCCTGCAAAATCAATTTTTGCAGATCTTATTATGCTGCCATTGTCTATCATTTCTTTTATTGCTGGCGTAAAATTATAATATTTATTGATTTTTTTTAATGTTTCATCAGTTGGTGCACTACAATATATACATCTTGAATTACAGTCTATCCAATGAGACAATAAGATATTATCTATATAATCATCATTATCCCAAGCTTTTTCTAAAAGTCTAGGACAATTCGTACATTCATAAGGGTAGGAGCCATTTCTCGTCATTTCTCTATATTTTCGTTTTGCTGTAAAAAAAGTCTCTTTATCTAAAATTTCTCCTGTGTAATTTGAAAATAAAAGAGGTTGTCCTAAATATTCGTTATTTATAATAGAACATACTCGGATACAATTTTGATTATCAACAACAAAACCATGTTCTATAAGGTCGCAACTCTTATAAACCATAGATTGATTTTTTGCTTCTGATGAGTTGTTATTTATAGTATTTATTGTATTTTTAATGTCTGAAACATTATGATTTGACATTAATAAACATCCAGTCTTTTGGTTCTATCTTCACGTAAATTCATAGCCCTTTCATAAAGTTGATATTCATCAAGGTTATAATATGAATGATTTTTTACTACATAATCAAATAAATCATAAACATGTTGAGGAATATTGCCTCTATTAGCTTTAAACCAATTATCTTCAATATCAAAAGCAATTCTTTTAACACCAACTTTTTGACAATGTTCCAGCCAACCTTGAATTTCTTCAAGAGTATCATTAAATCCCGGCATAAGAACATATTTTACATATAATGCTCCATTAGCTTGGGCATATTTTTCAATATTTTCTCGTACTTTCTCAAATGTATTAACATTTTTAATTTTTTTATATGTTTCAGGAGTAGACGAATCTATTGAAATGATTAATGTAACCTTTTTTTCAGAAAGACCTTTATAAATAGCAGGAGAATATTTTATACCGGAAGAATGAATTCTAATATTGTTTATTTCATGAGACAAAAAAGCTTCTAATAAATCGTCAAATTCTTCAAGTATAGTTGGTTCACCACCACCAAAAGTAATTTCACCACCATTTCTGATAAGATTTTTATCAAGCATATCTTTTATTACCGGACCCACTTTATAAAATTCTCTGGTATTAAAATAATATTTATCTTTATCCGTATAACAATAAATACAATTACAATTGCAATGTGTCCAATGACCTATAAGCATTTCATTAAAGTAATCTTCATCGTCCCAATCACGTTCTTCAAGGTAATAACAACCTTTGCATCTATGGTATATTTCTCCTGATTTATGTAAATTCCTTATTTTTCTTCTCTGTTCAAAAAATTTATCCCAATCTACAGGTTCACCAAAATATTCTTTTATACATGAAACTTGTCCTCCACCTTCGTGACTTGATATACAACAACAAGTTATTTCTGATGAAAAAAAGGATATACCATGCTCTAAATGTTTACAGCTTATATATTTCATTTTATTAATCCATTTCTCATTAATTATAATAAAAATTATATTCCAATTTTTATTTATATTCAATAAATTATATATTTTTATAACTATATGATAAAGTTTTGTTTTTAATTATTGCGTAAAACTTGACGTCGTTATTATAAAATGCTAACTTATTTTTAGTGGTTTATAAATTAAGGTATATTTAGTTGAAATATTTAAGTTGCTCATATTTAGAACATGGTATAGATTTTGAACATAGAAGACTTACGACCTGTTGTTTTACATGTCATTCAGGTGGAGGTCGTATTGATATTGCTGATGAATACAATGGTGAATTAGTAGATTGGAATAAACTTTTTGCCGATAAAAGAAAAATGAGAGAGGCTCATAAAAAAGGAAATCTTACTCCGAATTGTATAGGCTGCGTTTTTTTGGAAGAAAAAGATTGGGATGATGAAGATTATATCAATAAATTACAATTTAATTATTGGGTAAAATGCAATAGCAAATGTATATATTGCTATTTGGAAAATCATAAAAATAAATATGAAGATATGATTCCTTATAATGTAGTACCAGTTATTCAAGACTTGATAGATAAAAAATTATTGAGAAGTGGTGGTGAGATATCTTTTGGTGGTGGTGAACCAACTATTTATCCTGAATTTGATGATTTGATTAATTTGTTTACCAAAAGTGGTATTACAAATATGAGAGTTCACTCATCAGGAATTAGATTTTCACCGGCAATTGCAAATGCATTAAAAGAAAGAGCCTTGAATGTTGTTATTTCAATAGATTCTTCTTCAAGAGCAATATATAAAAAGATTAAAAGAGTTGATTGTTACGACAAAGTTACAGAAAATATTAAAAAATATGCACAAGCAAATCCAGAGGGCTACAGTTATGTTGTTTCAAAATACATAATTATTCCTCATGTTAATGATACTATTGTAGAAATAGAAAATTGGATTCAACAAACAAGAAGTTTTGGAAGCAGATGGCTTGCTTTGGATATTGAAGATGTTTGGTATAAAATGAATAGTGCAAATATTCCTGATTATTATCTGAATTTAGTTAATTATGTACTTAATCGTGCTAAAGATTTAGATATGAAAGTTGAACTTTACGATAGAGCAAGAGGTCTAAAACAAGGCTTAAATTTGGTTTAGAAAATGAACACATCTTTTGAAAAAATATTTGTACATTTGAAAAACAGATTCAAAAGTGTTCCATATTCAATTATTTCATTAGGACCCAATTGCTATCCTAGAACAATATTGTCTAGAAATAAATTGATAAAGACAAAAATGGAAGGACAAATTTCTTATCCTTTTGATTTAGCTTGGTTTCATTCTGCAAAATATGTTACAGAATTTTTGAGCAATAATTTCAATAATTTTTTATCTGATTTAAGATATTCACAATATAGTGGTTCTTGGGATAATGGAGTAAAAATTAATTTTAGTCATGAAGCTTATATTGGTCCAAATGAAAAAAACAAATTAATAAAAATTTATAAAAAAAGAATAAATAACTTTAACAAAGCATTAAAAAATAACAAGCCTATTGTATTTATACAAATTTTTAAAGATGAAAAAGTTGGGCAGGATTGTATTAATACCTATAATGTTCTAAAAAATTTATGTAGTCATAAAAATTTTATATACATAGTTATTGATTGTGCCGGCTGTCTAAAAGATATCATCTTATCAAGAAAT
>JAFQYI010000074.1 GCA_017406505.1 bacterium | reverse complement strand
TATTCTAATTCATCTTTAAATACCCAACCATCAGGTTGGCATATAAATATATATTCAAAATCTTTAAATTTTTCATAAAATTTATAACTTAAACATAATCTGCTATATGCTCTTACGTTTTTAAAATCTGTCTTTTTAAATCTAATGAATTTATCTGTTAAAAACGTATACTCTGATACGTTTATGTTTTCAGGACAAACAACAATTATAGGATATCCGGAAAGTACCATTTTTGTTTGTAATAAAGATTTTTTTTCGTCTTTTGAAGGTTTTTCAAGATAAACAGGAACAACGACAGCTACTTTATTCATAAAGAACAATACCACTTATAAGTATCTTCAATACCTTGTTTTAAATCAATTTTAGGACTCCAGCCAAGTGATTTAATCTTTTTATCGTCCATCAACTTTCGTGGAGTTCCGTTGGGTTTTGATTTATCATAAGTAATTTCACCTTTGAAGCCAACGATGTCTTTAACGATTACAAATAAATCT
Organism: bacterium; assembly: GCA_017406505.1. Taxonomy (GTDB): domain Bacteria; phylum Cyanobacteriota; class Vampirovibrionia; order Gastranaerophilales; family Gastranaerophilaceae; genus RUG841. Next base: position 11,789 of record JAFQYI010000074.1, on the reverse strand, counting down.
TTTAATTGAATATCTGTACCATCTGTAACATTAACAAGTTCACCGATTTCATCAGCATCTTTATTTTCCATAAGATAAAATGAAGCATCAGCTAAATCATCAGATGACATCATTTCTCTAAATACAGAACCATCACCCCATAAAACAACATGGTCTTTATATGCACCTAATTTATTTAAAACTTGTTCAATTTCTTGATTGTTTTCATAACTAAAACTATCGTCAAGCCCATTACCAAGTTTATAGCGTTTTAAATCTTTTTTTATAGCATCAAAATCACCATTTGCGAGTAATTTTGCAAGATGAAATCTACGCATTATCATAGGCAAAAGATGAGCCGTTTCCATATTAAAATTATCACCTATACCATATTGATTAGTCGGCATAAGGGAAATGAAATTTGTACCATATTGTTTATTATAGTAATGACAAAGTTTTATGGCTGAAATTTTAGCAAGAGCATAAGCCTCATTTGTTTTTTCTAAAGGTGCAGTTAAAAGACAATCTTCAGACATTTTATCAGGGACAATTCTAGGATATATACAACTTGAGCCTAAATTTAACAGCTTTTTAACACCAAATTTATAAGATGAATGAATAACATTTGTAGAAATCATAAGATTTTGATATATAAAGTCAGCAGGATAAGTTGAATTTGCAAGAATACCTCCAACTTTTGCAGCAGCAAGCAATACATAATCAGGTTTTTCTTGTTCGAAAAATTTTTCAACATCTGCTTGGCATATCAAATTAAGTTCTTTAGATGTTCTAAAAACGATATTATTAAAACCCTCTTTTCGAAAGCGTCTTAAAAGAGCAGACCCAACAAGTCCATTATGACCGGCAATATAAACTTTAGCATTTCTATCTAACATATTTTAAGCCTCTTGTGGTTCAGTAACTTCGTAACCTTCAGATAATAGAAATTTAGCTTTTTTAGCCTCTTCCATATCATTTTCAATCATTTCTTTTACCAATGCTTGTAAATCATATTTAGGAGTCCATCCTAATTCTTTTCTTGCTTTAGTAGAATCTCCCAAGAGTAAATCAACTTCAGTCGGTCTGAAATATCTTGAATCCACTTCAATAACAACTTTTCCTGTTTCTGTGTCATAGCCTTTTTCGTCAATACCTTCACCCTTGAATTCAATATTCATACCAACTTCTTTAAAAGCCATTTTACAAAAATCTCTAATTGTAGTTGTTACACCGGTAGCAAGAACATAATCTTTTGGATTTTCTTGCTGTAAAATTCTCCACATACCTTCAACATAGTCTTTAGCATGTCCCCAATCACGTTTAGAACTCAAATTGCCTAAATAAAGTTTTTCTTCAAGACCAAGTTTAATTCTACAAGCAGCTCTTGTAATTTTTCTTGTAACAAAAGTTTCTCCACGTCTAGGGCTTTCGTGATTAAACAAAATTCCATTACAAGCAAAAATATTATATCCTTCTCTATAATTAACGCAAATCCAATATGCATAAAGTTTTGCACAAGCATAAGGAGAACGTGGATAAAATGGGGTTGTTTCTTTTTGTGGTGTTTCTTGAACTAATCCGAAAAGCTCACTTGTTGATGCTTGATAAAATTTTGTTTTATTTTCTAAGCCTAAAATTCTTATTGCTTCAAGTAACCGTAAAGTACCGAGCCCATCTGCATTTGCAGTATATTCGGGACAATCAAAAGAAACTTTAACGTGAGACTGTGCAGCAAGATTGTAAATTTCATTAGGCTGAATTTCTTGAATTAATCTTATTAAATTTGTGCTATCGGTTAAATCTCCATAATGGAGTTTAAATTTAGCCGATTTATTATGAATATCTTGATACAAATGGTCAATTCTTTGAGTATTAAAAGAAGATGCACGACGTTTCATACCGTGAACTTCATAGCCTTTTTCAAGCAAAAATTCTGCCAAATATGAACCGTCTTGACCCGTTATACCTGTTATTAAAGCAACTTTTCCCATATATTACCCCATTCATAATTTTTTTTATTTTAACATTATTTTTTTAATTAGGTGATTAATTTACATTTGTATTAAAATCAAGAGAATACTTTTGTTGATATTTTTCAAATTCTTTTGTAAAATGTTCATTTTCCCCCGTTTTAATACTGTTAAGATAATTGTGCATATCCAATTGAGAATATTTCATTTGAATAATACAAGCAGCAATATTTGAACAATGATCAGATACTCTTTGATAACTGTTTAATAAATCAGAAAGCATAAAACCTAAATCAATAGTACAAGCCCCACCTTGCAAACGTTCAATATGCCTGTTTTTAATTTCCAAAACCAATCCGTCAATAACTTGTTCCAAAGGTTCTATATCTGTTGCAGTAACATCATCATCAGTTTCAAACGCAGATATTGTTAAATTTAAGATTTCACTAAGAGCTTTTGTTAAAACCTCTAATTCAGACATTGCTTCTTTTGAAAAATGCATATTTTTCTCATTCATTTCTTTTGCAACATAAGTAATAGTAATTGCATGGTCGCTAATTCTTTCAAAATCACCTATTGTATGAAGAAGCTTAGAAACTTGATTATTATCACTTTCTGTCAATTCTTTACCGGACAATTTAACTAAAAATGTACCAAGTTGGTCTTCATAATTATCAATTTTAGTTTCTGTATTAAAAATATACTCAGCTTTAGACTCGTCATAATTTTGTAAAAGCTTAATAGACTCAATTAAAATATCTTCTGTCATATCTGCCATTGAAACAGCATTATGATTACATTCAAAAATAGCAAAAGATGGTGATAATAATATACGCTCATCAAGGAATACTTCATTTTTGCTATCTGTATCAGTTTGTTCTTTAACAACTTTAGTTGCAAATTTTTCAATTTGTTTAATAAAAGGGAATAAGAATATAGTTGTTAAAACATTAAAAACAGTATGACAAATAGCGATTCCAACAGGATTAACAATTTTATTATCCAAATTCAAATTTAACAAGTAATTTATTGCTAAAAATAGAGGCAAACATATCAAAACTCCACAAATATTACAAGTAATATGAACAACAGCAACTCTTTTAGCATTTGTATTAACCCCGATACTTGAAATCAAAGCAGTAACACAAGTACCGACATTCATACCCATAATCAAAGGAACGGAAATACCAAAAGAGACAAGACCGGTTAAAGATAAAGCCTGTAAAATACCAACAGCAGCTGCAGAACTTTGAATAATACCTGTAAAAATTGTACCGGCTAAAACACCAAGCAACGGATTTGAAAAAGCAGTTAAAATCCCTGAAAATTCCGGCATGTCTGCTAAGGGACTCATTGCATCAGACATTAAAATCATTCCATACATTAAAATAGAAAAGCCAATTAAAACAGAACCAATGCTTTTTTTTCGATTATTTTTAGAAATCATCATTAGGGATATACCCAAAAGGGCAAATAATGGTGAAAAATTAATGGGTTTTAGCATTTGTAAAAAAATATTATCACTGGAAATTCCAGACAAACTTAAAATCCAAGCAGTGAGAGTTGTTCCGACATTAGCACCCATAATTACACCAATCGTTTGTCCAAACTCCATAATCCCAGAGTTTACAAGCCCAACAAGCATAACCGTCAAAGCAGAAGAAGACTGGATTGCAATAGTGATAATAGCACCGAGTAGCAGTCCTTTTGCAGGATTGGAAGTCATTTCTCTTAATAGCTTTTCAAGTTTACCACCGGCAATTTTTTCTAATCCGGCAGATAGAACCTGCATTCCATAAAGAAAAAATGCAAGACCACCACACAATGTAAATATCGAAAATATATTCATTACAATCTTCCCTTTTAATTCTTAATCAGTCCTCAAATATAGTATCATAAAAAAGCCTGTATTTGAATAATACAGGCTTTTAAATTATGAATTAGATTCATCATATTTGTGAGCTTTAACAAAGGCTTCCATCTCATCAAGAGAACCATACACGGCATGACAGCCACAATCAACGTGAATAATTTCTCCGGTAACTCCGGTAGAAAGGTCAGAAGCTAAATAAACCCCGGTTTTACCAATATCTTCAAGAGTAACATTTCTTTTCAAAGGAGCCTTTAACACAGCTGCTTTAAGCATTTTGTCAAATCCACCGATACCTTTAGCAGCTAAAGTTTTTACAGGTCCTGCTGAAATAGCATTAACTCTGATATTATCTTTACCTAAATTATCTGCCAAATATCTTGTAGAAGCTTCAAGAGTAGCCTTAGCAACACCCATAATATTATAATTTGCAACAACTTTTTCAGACCCTAAATATGTAAGAGAAAATATTGAGCCACCATTTTTCATATAAGGTCTTGCACATCTTGATATTGCTACTAAAGAATAAGCACTAACACCTAAAGCTAAATCCCAACCTGCTTTAGATGTATTAACAAATTCACCTGTTAAATCTTCTCTATTAGCAAAAGCTACAGCATGGATAACAAAATCTAGACTATCATAAGTTTTATCATATTGAGAAAAGACTTCTTGAAGTTTATTTTCATCAGTAACATCACATTCCATAATCAATTTAGCATTCATAGATTCAGCAATAGGGCGAACTCTTTTTTCCATAGCTTCATTGGCATAAGTAAAAGCAATATCAGCACCTTCATCAAATAATTGCTTTGCAATTCCGTAAGCAATGCCACTAGTATTACTAACACCAAATATTATACCTTTTTTACCTTTCATTAAATCCATAAAAATCTCCTTTTAAATATATTGAAAATCATATATGTATTAATTATAAATAAAAATATTTTTGTTAGCAATTTTTTAAAATTTAAAATTGATATAAAAACACTTTTATTTTATACATATTTCTAATAAAATTATTATGAAAAGTGAGGTAAAAAATGCTTGATATAAAATTAATCAGAGAAAATCCCGAAAAAATTAACGAATTACTAAAAAGACGTAATCCTGATTTATCAATAGACAAAGTTATTGAAATTGATTCTGAAAGAAGAAAAGTTCAAACTGAGGCTGACGAACTTAGAGCAAAAAGAAAATCAGAATCACAAAAAATCGGAATGATGAAAAAAAATGGTGAAAATACAGATTCTATACAAGAAGAAGTAAGACAACTTGGTGACAAAATTAAAGAACTTGAAGAAAAACAAATTGAGCTTGATAACAATCAAAAAACATTATTGCTACATATTCCAAATATTCCTGATGAAACCACTCCTATTGGAACATCTGAAAATGATAACCCCACAATAAAAACCTGGGGAGAACCAACAAAATTTGACTTTGAATTTAAACCTCACTGGGATTTATGCGAAGAAAAAAAATTGGTTGATTTTGAAAGAGGAGTAAAACTATCTCAATCAAGATTTATTCTTTACAGAGGACAAGGAGCAAAACTTGAAAGAGCAATAATACAATTTTTCCTTGATTTACATACTAAAGAGCACGGCTATGAAGAAATTTTACCTCCATTTATGGCAAATGCATCAACAATGACAGGTACAGGACAGCTTCCTAAATTTAAAGAAGATATGTATAAATGCGTTGATGAAGATTTATATCTTATTCCAACTGCAGAAGTACCGGTTACAAACATATATTCAGGTGAAATATTAAGTGAAGATGATTTGCCTAAATATATGACTGCATACACACCTTGTTTTAGGCGTGAAGCAGGTTCTGCCGGTAAAGATACCAGAGGTTTAATCAGAGTACACCAATTTAATAAAGTTGAAATGGTCAAATTAACAACACCCGAATCAAGTCCTGAAGAACATGAAAAACTTACACAAAATGCAGAAAAATGCTTGGAATTATTGGGACTTCCATATAGAAGGGTGGCTCTTTGTACTGCTGATATTGGATTTAGTGCAAATAAATGCTTTGATTTAGAAGTGTGGATGCCATCTTATAATACTTATAAAGAAATATCAAGCTGTTCAAATTTTGGTGATTATCAGGCTAGACGAGCAAATATAAGATATAAAACAAAAGATGGAAAAACTCGTTTTGTACATACATTAAATGGTTCAGGATTAGCTGTAGGAAGAACTTTTGCAGCAATTGTTGAAAATTTCCAACAAGAAGACGGAACAATTATTATTCCTGAAGTTTTAAGAAAATATATGGAAACGGATAAAATTTAATGCAAAAAAGAGGTTATTTTATAACATTTGAAGGAATTGACGGCTGTGGCAAAACTACTCAGCTGGAAAATGTTCAAAAATATCTTGAAGAAAATGGAATAGAATGTGTTACAACAAGAGAACCAGGCTCTTTAAAGCTTGGTTCTCAAATTAGAGAAATTCTTTTGCACTATGACGGAGAAGTTGCCAATAATTGTGAAATGTTTTTATTTTTAGCAGACAGAGCTCAACACGTAGAAACATTTATAAAACCTATGCTTGAAAGAGGAATAACGGTTCTTTGCGACAGACATACCGATTCAACAATTGCTTATCAAGGTTATGGTCGCAACGGTAATATAAAAATGTTACAAGATTTAAACAGTATTGCTGTAAACGGATTAGTACCAGATTTAACTTTACTTTTCGATGTTAGTGTTGAAATTGCACATGAACGAGCAGGAAAAAATTTAGACAGACTTGAACTTGCCGGCAAAGAATTTTTTGAACGAACAAGACATGGTTACCTTGAACTTGCAAAAAATAATCCGAACAGAATAAAATTAATAAATGCAGAAAAATCAAAAGAAAGTGTTTACAATGATGTAAAATCGCTTATAATAGATTTAACAGGAAAAGGATAAAATATGGCAGAACAAAAACAATTTAGACGCTGGTATGATAAAGACCCTTTGTTAAGGGAAGCTTTGGAACTTCTAAAGTTGAAATCTGAAGATGGTAATTCTGAAGATTCTACTTCTGAATTTATAATAAAATTGCAGCAAGAAGTTGCAAAAGATGTTATAGACAGCGTTTATGACATGGTTACGAAATATGCCGGAAAAGGTAACAGATGGTACGACAATGATCCTGTTATGCTTAAAGCTGTTGAATTATTACGAGTTGCACCACCTGAAACACAAAGAACAGCAGCTTTAAAATTATTAACAGCATTGGAAATGAATAATTCAGATGAATTAGCAGATACAACAGAAAATGAATAGTTCAAAATTAAAAGACGTACAAAATCTGGAAGATACAAGAGAAGTTGATATTCAAAAAGTCGGAATTAATAATGTTGATGTTCCTTTAAGAATTCAGCGAAAAAATAATACTAATCAAACTGTAAATGCAAAAGTTAGAATGAGTGTTTCTTTACCGAGAAAATACAGAGGCACTCACATGTCTAGATTTGTTGAAATTTTAAATTTATATAGAATGAAAGATTTTTCATCAGAAGATATAAAATGTCTTGTATCTGATATAAAAAAAGTCTTAAAAGCTGAAAGTGCCAATGCAAAATTTAGTTTTCAATATTTTATAGAGAAAAAATCCCCTGTAACAAAGTTATCATTTCCATTAGCTTATGACTGTTCGTTTGAAGGAAATCTAAATAAAGAAGATTATAAATTTACACTTGGTGTAAAGGTTCCTATTGCGACACTTTGTCCTTGTTCAAAAGAAATTTCAGAATTTTCTGCACACAATCAAAGAGCAGCAGTAAAACTTAAAGTAAAATATAATCAAGAAATTGATAAAGTATGGCCGGAAGATTTAATTGAAATGGTTGAAAGTTGTGCATCAGTGCCTTTGTATGCTATTTTGAAAAGAAGTGATGAAAAATATGTCACAGAAAAAGCTTATCAAAATCCAAAATTCGTAGAAGATATTTTAAGAGATTTAGTTTTAAAACTTCGTAAAGATAAAAGAATAAAAAGTTTTGAGACCGAAATAGAGGCATTTGAGAGTATTCACAATCATAATGCCTGGGCATACCAATCGGAAGGAATATAACAATGAAAGAATTATTTAATGATTACGTTCAAACACTTGATACATACATAATGTTTAGAATCAAACAAAAAGCAGCAGAATTAACACCTATGCTTATTGAAAAAAACAGAGCACCTATATTTTTGTCAATGGGAGCACCTGTTCAAAATCCACCTAAATTTGTAACAGATAAGATTATTGAAGTTTTGCGTACACCAAGTGTTCATACATATTCCACACCAAAGGGAGAAAATGTTCTTATTGAAGCAATTCAAAAAAGAATGCAAAATAAATATAATGTAATTTTAGATAAAACTGAAATTTTTTCTTTGATAGGTTCAAAAGAAGGTATTGCTAACTTTATAAGAGCCATTTGTAACCCTACAACAAATGAACAGGAAAAAGACATTATAATGATTCCTGATCCCGGATATGCTTCATATGCAGAAATGATAAAAGTTTCCGGTGGTCTTAGTTATTCTGTTCCATTAACGAAAGAAAATAGCTACATGCCTGACTTAGAAGAAGTATATGAGCAAATTAAAAAAGATGGTTATAAACAAAGTAAAGTTAAAGCATTGATTATCAACTATCCTAATAATCCGTTAGGAGCAGGATGTACGAAAGAATACCTACAAAAAGCTGTAGATTTTTGCAAAAAGCATAATATTATTTTAATTAGTGATGCAGCATATATTGATATAGGTTTTGAAGGAACAGAAAAACCTCACAGCGTATTAGAATGTAATAGTGCAAAAGATATTGCAATAGAATTTTTTAGTTTTTCAAAACCTTATGCAATGACAGGCTGGAGAATTGGTTGGGCTTGTGGAAATAATGAACTTGTTGGTATTTTGGGAAAACTTAAATCAACTATTGATTCAGGAATTTTTAAACCTATTCAAATTGCAGGTGCAGCAGTTCTCAACAGTACGGAAGGTGATAAATACATTGAAGAATCAGCCAAAGGTTTTCAAATCAAACAGGAAATTTTGACAAAAGGTTTTAAAGAACTTGGGTGGGATATTGACAATTTATATATTCCTACAGCTACTTTTTATTTATGGCTGCCTATTCCTCCAAAATATAAAACATCTGAAGCATTTACAAATGATGTGCTTACAAAATCCGGTATTGTATTAGTTCCCGGAAGTGGTTTTGGTAAATATGGTGAAGGTTGGTTCAGAGTTTCTGCTGTATGCGAAAATGAAAAACTTGAAGAAGTTATTCACCGATTAAAGGAAGACGGTTTCAGGTTTGAATAATGATAGTTATTACTGATTATGGTGCAGGAAATCTCAAAAGTATAGCCAACATTCTAGATATGTTAAATGCAGAATATAAAATATCTTCTGAACAAGAAGATATTTTGTCTGCTTCTGCAATTATTTTTCCTGGTCAAGGACATTTTGGGCAAGCTGTGAACAAGCTCAATGAAATCGGTTTAAAAAATACAATAATAGAAGCAGTTAATATTAAAAAAATCAAATTTCTTGGAATTTGTTTAGGACTTCAAATACTATTTGAAAAAAGTGAAGAAGCTCCGGAAGTAAAAGGTTTGTCAATACTAAAAGGTGAAGTAAAAAAATTTACCTGTAATAAAATTCCTCAAATTGGCTGGAACAATATTACTGTTACAGGAAATAATACATATTTGTCAAATGATTATTATTATTTTGTCAATTCTTTTTATGTAATTCCTGATGATAATACAATCATTTCATCAAAATGCAATTATTCGGGAATAGACTTTTGTTCCTCAATACAAAAAAATAATATTACAGCAGTCCAATTTCACCCAGAAAAAAGTTCAGAAGCAGGAATAAAATTCTTTCAAAAATGGTTAGAAAGTTAAGCTTTTTTAGACTGTAGAATATCATTAATAGTATTCATAATTTTTTCAGTCATTTCTTCGATATATTCAGCCGTTGTAAGACCGTTAATAACTATGTCTGCATTTTGCATTGTTGGTCTAATATATATTTGAGCTGCAGAATTAACGTTTTCAAATTGTAAATCTGCGGCATTACCTGTTTTGCCTCTTGTTGCAGCTCTTTCATACCATCTTTTTCTAATTATACTAAATGGGGTAAATACATAAATTTTTATATCATCAACATCAATCATTTCGGGAGTTAATACAAAAAGCCCTTCATTTAAAATAATAAGAGCCGGTTTTTTTTCAACCTTATCTGGAATGCTTTCACAGGTAATAAAATTATATTCCGGACTTTTAATTGAACAGCCACATTTTAAACTTGTCAAATGAGCCTTCATTAATTCAAGGTTTACTGCAGCAGGTGTATCAAAAGAAAATCCATTCAAAAACAGATTTTCATAACTTCCTGCTCTTTTTAATTCATCAGAAGCGTCAAGATAATAATCATCGCAGCTTACAGTCGTAAATAAAGAGTTATCCCCTTTTAACAGGGCTTTAGCTGCATTGTTTACAAAAGTAGTTTTACCGGAAGCTGATTCTCCTGTTATCCCTATTACATAAGATTTTTTAGGATTTTTCACAATACTTGTTACAAGCTTTAATAAAAATTGTTCATTAATAGATAAAAAGAGGGGTTGTTTTTGTTGTTGATCTTCGTTTAATATTTTATTTAATGATGCAACTATCTTAAAAACCAGTTCTGTTTTATCTTTTTCTTTACAATTTTCTATTAAAATATCTTCTTTCATATAACCATTCCATAAATTTTGAAACAAAATAATATATATTTTATAATATATTATATTAAAAATAAAATATTTTTCAGCTAAAAAAAAATAATTTTACAAATATTATAGTATAAATTATAAAATATTCGCACAATAATGGAAAGTAGATTTAAGATTATTCCACAAATCTTCATCAGAAATATCTTCCGGCAATTCAAGTGTGATTGTTGGAATTTGCAATTCTTTACCGGCATAAGTACCAAAGCTTCCGGGAGTTGGGTATCCGATATCTTCTTCAACAGGATAACCTGTTAATTTTGATATTTTTTCAGCTTGTGCTTTTGCATCACCATCAAAATTCACGACTTTATATGGAGCATGAAATGATAAAATAAAATCAGGTTTAAATTCTTCTAACACAGAAATTATAAATTTTGTCTCAATTTCACTTGCAGGATTTTGTCCACCATTATAATGTTTATCGGAAGTTACAATATAGTTTTTAGTTGGAAAGTTTCTATTCAAATCAATACCATTTGCATTTTGTCTTGTATTAAGAATTTTGCCATCAGGATTTAAACAAGGAATTAATAATAATTTATTTTTAATTTCACTATTATTTTCTTCTATAAATTTTCGTATTAAAAACTCCCCTTGTGGTTCATCACCGTGAAAAACGCCAATAAACAAAACTGTCTTAGCAGCTTTATTTGGTAAAAGTTCATAAAGCTCAATATAGTTTCCATTTTTAGATTTAATTGATTTTATAGTTTCAATCATTCACCCATAACCTTAATAATAATACGTTTATCACGTTGTCCATCAAACTCTGCATAATAAATTTGCTGCCAAGTACCAAAATCAAGTTTACCATCTGTAACAGGTACAATAATTTCATGTCCTATAACCAAACTTTTTAAATGAGCATCACCATTTGTTTCTCCTGTCCAATGGTGTTTATAATCTTTATTATAAGGAGCAATTTGTTCCAGCCATTGTTCAATATCTTGTATTAATCCACTTTCAGCATCATTAACATAAACACCTGCTGTAATATGCATAGCACTAACTAAAATCATACCCTCTTTAATGCCACTTTCGTTTAATGCTTGCTGAACGTCAGATGTAATATTCAAATAATCATGAATTTTTTTAGTATGAACCCATAAATATTTTGTATAAAACTGCATTAATCACCTCAAACAAAAATTATCATTATATAAAACTTATAGCCTATAAAAAGCT
>JAFQYI010000073.1 GCA_017406505.1 bacterium | reverse complement strand
TTAGACCCTGAAACAAGTTCAGGGTGACCGAATATTATTGCAAATAGTGCAAAAATCAGGACAAAAGTGCAAGAATAATCCGGCAAATCTCTACACTATAAAATTGCCTCTATTGCCATAAAATTAGACATCTTTACCTAATTTCGGACATCCTATGTCCTGTAACACATGGAAAGACTTTTTTGAACGGATAGTTTGCTCCATTTGGGCAATATTGTGTTCAAAAATTTTTTAAAATGCCCTCATTTTTTGTCAAATTTTTTGTCAATTTCTGTACAAAAAATATACCATATTTTTCCTGTTTATACATAAATTTTTTTCGGAATTATCCCATCAGGCACACCTGCTATAAAACAAAAAATCTAAAATATACAACTGATACTTCACATCTGTTTTTCTAACCTCAACTTAAAACTCGCTAACAAAACGCTCGTTTTGTTAATGTTTCGATAAGAAAATCTACGATGTTCCGTATATGTTTTATATTTTAGATTTTTCTTGGTGTGTATAAGGGGATAATTTCCATTTTTTTTATATTAAATACAAGCATTTATTTTGAAATGGCACTAATGAGTAACAGACAATACCAAGCAAATAATGAAAATATATATTCAAAACAAAGTTAAATTTATGATACTATTTTATATATAAGCTAATATCTAACAAACTATATGAAAAAACTATTCAAAAATATATTAATATTATTATTTGTAATTTGCTTATTACAGGTAAAAGCTTATGCGATTACTGATGATGAGAATAAATTCATTTCTGTTGATTTGAAAACAGCAATCTCTATTGCAGAAAATAAAAATATCGATTATATAGCAGCCAAGAAAAATTTAGAAATAGCTCAACAAAAAATCAAAGCAGCAGGAAGATTTCAAAATCCTTCTGTTTCAACTCTGGTAAATATGGGGCGAGCAGGACAGGAAAGTACAGATAATATAACACTTAATGAAACAATAGAAGTTGCTAAAAGAGGTCCAAGAATTGCAATCGCAAAAGCACAGTATGAGTTGACTCAACAAGAGATTGATTATTTAAAATTTCAATTAAATATAAACGTCAGAAAAGCATATACAGAACTGTTAATTGCAAAACATATTTATACAAGTTTGCTAAAATATGAAGAACTTTTATCTGATTTATATAAAACGGCAAAAGAAGAATTCGCCGCAAAAAGACTCAGTAAATTGGATTTTTTACAAATTGAAGTTGCCTTTAACCGTATAATTCCCGATATAAATCAAGCAAGAGTTGATGTTGAGTTAAAAAGAGAGGCTTTTAATAATATAATAAATTCCGATGAAGATGAAATTTATGATGTATCAATTTCACAATTATCGCAAAACAATGATTTTGAAGAATTACTTGTGCCAAATCCGGATATAAATTTATCTGATATTGAAGAATACATAAAATTCGGTTTAGAAAATCGTTTTGACATAAAGCAGGCAAAACAAAAAGTTTTTATTGCGGAAAAGAAATTAATAAGCGTAAATCGACAACGCATACCGGATATCCAGTTATTTGGCGGATATCAATATATGAGAAAAAATATGAATCCTGATAAGGAATATCTCCCAGGTGCTTTTGTTGGAACAGCTTTAAATAACATTCCGATATTTTATACGTTCAAACCTGAAATAAAGGCTGCACAAACAGAATTGGAACAGGCGAAATTAGAATACGAATCGGTGGTCAATAAAGCAAAAAAAGATATAATTTCAAACTATAAACAATTCAAAATAGCTAAAATAAATCTAAATTATTACAAACAAAAATTAACACTATCAACTGATATGTTAACATCAACTGCAAAAGATGTTTATATGAAAAACGGTAGAAAAGATATTTTAGCTATGATTGCTTTAGAGCAGTCTTGCAGAGAGATTACAAAAAGTTATACAGATACTCTTACAACATATTATAATTCTTGGATAAATTTACTTGAATCAGTACAAAATGAAAATTATTCAGAGGCTTTGTAATTAATCTAACTCATTTAATACCTTCCTTTGAAATTTCAACAGGAATAACTTTTGAAACAGGATTCTCAACAACACTCGCGGCATATACGGTTTTAGGTTCGCCGAATGTGTATGAACCGATATGAACCAACTGCATAATGATATTGGTATCATATTCGTGTGCCATTGAAGTCAGTTCTTGATATTCAGGGATATACTCGTCTTTGTCGATTCTGAACATTCCCTCAATATCTGTCATATCGTAATCACAAACGGTGGTGAAACCCGTAAAAAGAGTTCCGACATCGCCTTTTAGTAATTCTTCGTAAAGTTCAAAGCCATAGTCATTGATGTGTCCGTTCTTTAAAGATACATCACCTATGTAACAGAATATTAAATTACATACTTTTTCAATTCTCATTCGTCAAGTACGATTTGATAAAATCGGGAATAAATATTAAACGAGAAAGACACAAGATGGGAAAGTGAAGAAAATTACTCGAAAACACTTATAAAAACAAATTTCTAATCTAGTTTGGAAAAAACTTTTTGCTACCTAATTTAAAACTTTTTTGTAATAATAATTAGAAATATATATTTTACGTAAATGACTAGTATTAGGTAAAGTTGGTAATGTAAACAAACGAATATAGAAAAGGAATACGGTCTAACAGTATTCCTTTTCTATTTGTTCCTTAAAGATAATCTATTTTTTCATATCACCTTCATATATTAAAATAAATTTATTCTTCAGAATTTATATCATCATCAGAATTGCCTAATTCTTGTACGTCTTCTTCATCAACACCATATTCTTCTTCATTAATAACTTCTTCATCAAACAATTCTTCATCTGTTTCTTCTTCTGTCGATTCTTCTTCAAAATTTTGAGTTTCAAAACTTTGATTACGCTCCATTGATTCAGCCTGTGAAACACTCTTAATATCAATTTTCCAACCGGTAAGTTTATGTGCCAATCTTACATTTTGCCCGCCTCTGCCAATTGCTAAACTTAACTGATCATCTGGAACTATTACAAGTGCATCTTTTTCATATTCATCTTCTTCCAGTATATCAACTGATACAACCCTTGCTGGTGATAAAGTATTTACTATATATTCTACAGGATCATCCGAATATCTTACTATATCAATTTTTTCATTCCGTAATTCTCCAATAATTGTTTGAATCCGGCTTCCTCTAGGTCCGATACATGCTCCAACACAATCAACTTCAGGGTCATTGCTTGCTACGGCTATTTTTGTTCTAAATCCTGCTTCTCTCGCTATTGATTTAATTTCAACAATACCATCTTCGATTTCAGGAACTTCAAGTTCAAATAATTCTCTTACGATTTCAGCATGTGCATGAGAAACTATAACTTGTAATTGTCGTGGAGTGTCTTTTACATTTAATACAAACACTCTGATTCTGCTTCCGGGTTTATAATATTCTCCCGGAATTTGCTCTTTTACTGGCATTACAGCTTCGGTTTTTCCTATTGCAACTATAACATTTTTATGTTCTATTCGTTGAATAATACCTGTTGTTAATGTTCCTTTTTTATCCATAAATTCATCAAGAACCATTTTCCTTTCAGCTTCACGAATTCTTTGTGTTAAAACTTGTTTTGCTGATTGAGCAGCTATTCTGCCAAAATCTTCAGGTGTTACATCTATTTTTACTTCATCTTCTAATTCAACTTCATCGTCAATTTCTTTTGCATCTTCAAGAGAAATTTCAGTATCATCATCTTCAACATCTTCTACAACAACTTTTGTTCTAAAAACTCCTATTTCGCCAGATTGTTCATCTAAAATAGCTTCTATGTTAGTTGCATCTTTTGCTTTTATATGTTTTTTATACGCTGTAACCATTGCATCACATAAAGATGCAATAATAACATCTTTTCCAATACCTTTTTCTTGTTCAAGTTGTTCACATGCTTCAAACAATGCTGAGCCAATTTTTATCATTTTATTTCTCCTATATGTCTTGCGAGTATAATCTCGCATATATTATGTTTTCTTTTGATATTAATACCTCTTTTTTTGAACCGTATAAGAATACGGTTAAACCTTTATTTGTATCAAAATCAACTATCTTGCATACGAATTGTTTTTCATAAGTTTCATCTATTCCATTTTTTAGTTTAATAAGAATATCTTTGCCAATAAATATCAGATATTCTTTTTCTGATTTTAATTTCCTTTCCAGTCCGGGCGAACTTATCTCCAAATTAAATTTAACAGGAATAATTTCGTCTATAAATTCACCCAAACTTCGGGACATATTTTCACAATCATCAAGTGTAATATTTCTTTCTTTTGAATATATGAAAATTCTTAAAAACCATTTATGATTTTCTTTTGAAAAATCAATTTCTACCGGAATGACATTAAATCTCATTGCAGTATTTTCAACAAGAGGAATTAATTTATCAAGTATATCTCTCTTATTAAAATGTTCTAATTGTTTTTCTTCATTTATTTTTTTATCATGTTTCATACAAATAGTCCGGTTATATTAAGAATAAAAAAAGAAACGGCAAGCCGTTTCCTTTTGGATAATTAGATTTTATCATGCAAAATAAAAAAAATAAAGTAAATGTAACGAAAAATAACTTTAGCTTAATCAAAGACAATTTTATTATTATCGTTTTATAAAATAACAAATACTGAAATAATAAATAAAATATTATTCTTTAGTGTAATGATTTATTTTTTATAAATTGTTAAATTTTGAATATAAAGGTCTGGAGGTAAAACGATGGAAAATAATAATCAAAATGAATGTTCTTTAAATCCGTTAGAAATTTCTATTGAAAATGCTTGTGATTGTCATAAATATTCAGGAATAAACTATATACCTAATGAATATTTTTATAATAGTTGTGATTGTAATAATTGTGGTTGTGAAAATAGCAATAATGAAATAGATAATGACGCTGAAATTTTATGCAGTTGTGGTTGTATGGGAAATCCCATGGGACTTGATGATAATGACAATTATTCTTGTCAATGCAATAATTTAATTTGATGTCAAGAGAACATAATAATTATTAGTATTTTGGAAAACTTATATAGTTAATTTTTACTTACTGTTATTTGTCAAGAAATATGAGAATTAATAAATAAGTTGTAAAGATAGACAGTATTTGAGTTTGCTAGATTAATAGTGAGTGTGAGAATTTTTCATTTTTATTCACTTTTCTTCATTTTTGTTTCAAAAAAAGTAAACTTTTGTTCCTTGTATTAATTGACAGGGTAAAAGTAAAAAATGTTGCTTGATACCTTTTGCCAAAGTTCTAATTGGGGTCCTTGATTGAGATTGCGTTCCTATCAATTAAAAACAATGTTTAAATTATAGGATTTTAAGTCCGAAAATGTCCGATTAAAAAATGCGAAAATTGACTATATTGCCATTGTCTTTTAAGCTTTCGAGACGACCTTTCAAAAATAGACTTTTTAATCGCAAATCAAAAATTTTGTAATCGAAATTAAAAATAATTACATTTTTCGAAAAAAAATGATACATTTCTTTCAATATTAGTTCCAATTTTTAAATTTATATTTTATATTCATACTACACAGAAGAATTCTATTCTAACTAATTACTTAACGTTTACAGAGTCAAGGTTAGGAGGTTACGATATATAGGCAAAGCAGTTTGATGAAAATAATGTTGCAATAAGAGAATTAGCAAAAGAGACTAGGAAAACATGTAAGAATACAGAAGTAATTATAGTAGATGTAAATAATTAAACAGAATGTGAAAAATGGTTAAAAAATAATATTAAATATGACAAAATGTATGATTTTGTTTATCATCCGAGGTTTGTAAAATACATCATATAATTTAAGTTCAAAAAAATATTTTAATGAAATAGAATTTTATGACACACAAAACGGATAAAAAATGAAATCAAAAGATGTATTATTTGATGCTTATTATTGTAAAAATTTTGGTTTTCAAAAGCTTCATTCACAACTAATTATTAAAGAATTTGATATGGATTTAATGAACATATTTTACAAATAAGCGTTTATCAATACTAATATTTCTTCATAAGTTGTTAAACATGCTTTTTTGTTTTTATACAATATAAAGCCAAAAGAAGCCTCTTTATCATCAATATTAAAAACTTGATAATCCTTAAAATTATTAAACGAATTTATTTCTATATCCAAAATATTAGATTTTACATTTTTATAATTATTTTT
>JAFQYI010000072.1 GCA_017406505.1 bacterium | reverse complement strand
TTCATATAGTGTACCTTATGGTCATGATGAGAAAGGTAAAGAAATATATAATGAGTTTGTTAAAGCCATGAAAGCTGCAAATGATGGTGGAACAGTGGATCCGGCTTTGTTAGATAAAATAGCTGACCTTCAAGGTAGAATAGATTCAGATAATTTACAAATATATGGAAATAATGCACAAATTAAAAAATTACAAGCAACTATAGAAACATTAAAAAATGAAATTAAAAAGGAAATTGAAGACCTTACTAAAAAAATTGATGATATTGAAGACACTTCAAAAAAAGATGTAAACAAGGCAACGAGTGAGCTTTTAGATGAGTATTCTGCTGGAAAAATGACATTTGATGAGTTTTTGGCTGCTGTAGAAGGTAAAGTTAATGATATAACAGGTACTTCAGAAAGTCAAATTGGAAAAGTTTTAAAACAATTTTTAACAACTGATGCTAAAATGGTATCTTTAAAAGGATATGCTGAAACATTAGGAGGTTTAATAGCAGAAAATGTTACATTGTCAGAAAATATAAAGACTAATACATCTGCGTTAGCAGATGCACAAAAGGCTGCTGATGAAGCTGCTGCAGCTGCTGCAGAAGGTTCAGTAGATGAAAGTCTTAGCAGATGCGACCCCATAGGCTTTATGAAAGAAGGTGCTAGATATGATTTCTTTATCGATGAAGATGGTAACAATGACCTTTCTAATGAACAAGAATTCTTAGGTGCTAAAGATGGTTGGGCTGAATTAGTAGCCCTTGATGGTCAAGATGGAGAAGCTGCTGATGGCAAAATAACTGCAGAAGAATTACAAAAGAAAAATGTAAAAGTAGTCGTTACAAATGCTGATGGTACACAAGAAATTAAAGATGCAGCAGCTGTAATGGAAAAATTAGGTGGAACTATCAATCTTGACAGCTATCAAGATATGAATACAGATATTGGAAATAAAAATATTCTCTTAGGAAAATTTGATGTCGATTTTGGAGAAGGCGATAATGAAATTGAAGGCTACAATACATTAGATGATATAAACTGGCTCGATGACAATTATAGTTTCTCTGATAAAGATAATGGTATCGGTAGATTTGCACAAGGAGCAAGTGAAGATGCTATAGTTGATAAAGGTATTATGGATAATTTAACTGCCGATATAGAAGCATTAGACGGTGATTTGGGTAAAATTGCTGACAAACTTGAGATAACTCCTGAAGATCTTAAAGCTTACAATGAAAAAATTCAAACAGGTACTGAAAAAGAAGGTTCTTATCTTAAAGGTTTATTTGACGACCTTGAAGAAAAAGAAAAGAAACTTTCTGAAGACCTTGAAGCTAAACGTAAAAAAATGGCTAAAGAAGAGGCTGCAACAGATGGTACTGGTGATGGTGAAGATACTACTACCGGCGAAGGCGAAGGTACTACTACTGAAGCATAATCTTTCATCAAAATATTTAAAAGCCCTAAAACCAATTTTGGTCTTAGGGCTTTTTTTAATTCATTTGTTTCTATTTTACGGATATTTTTTGTACTGTATTTTTCTTTTCTTCTTTTTTCTTTGCCAGAGTTATTGTCAATATTCCATTTTCGTATTTACTTGAGCAATTTTCTGCATCTATTTCTTCCGGAAATTGTACGGATTTTTCATATTCACCATAAGCAAATTCTGATACATGCATTCTTTCTTCTTCTTTCATTTCTTCTTGCTTTATTTCTGCTCTTACGGTCAAAATATTTTCTGACAATTCTATATCTATATCTTCTTTATTTATTCCCGGTAATTGGACTCTTATGTTATATTCTTTTTCATTTTCTTTGATTTCACAATAAGGACGATATTTTCCATTTTGGTTATAGTTTCTATTAACCAATCTTTCCAAATCTTTGCGAACTACGTCAAATAAATATTCCGGTTCTCTGTCCATAATACTAAATCTCATAATTCCTCCTTGAGTTTTTCGCTCTCTTTTCTTCTTACATTCTTATAATAAACCTCTTTTTTGCATTTTTTATTTTCTTTAACCAAATTTTAATTTTCTTTTTATTTAATTTCCTATTTTTTTGTACAAACACACTAAAACACACTATCTGCAATGTTTTTACCTTTTTGACAAAATGTTAATAAATTGTTAAAATACCATAATCTTAAATCAAAAGGAAATATACTATAAACTCTAGTTTCTCTACGTAAAAAAATAATTACAAAACAAAATATATGTCCCTCTAAATATTCCATAATTGTTTATAAAAATATTAGCTCCATTAATGACATGTTTGAAACTTCCATTTTTATAGATTTCCTTTTCTGATGAATGCGTAATTACAAAATCATTTCTTTGCTTTTGTGGCTATAAGCTGTCGTTCTTCTTTTTCTGTCCATACTTGCGTTGTCATACCGTGCTCTATTTTTACTATTTCTTTTTTATGTACGGCAAAATTTATGTCTACAAAATTGATTTTTTCTATCGCCTCTATTGTAATTTCTTCGTTTCCACAATTTGGACAATATCGATCCTCGGGCTTGACATTGTCATTGAAGTCCAAATATGCTATCCTCTTGACTCCACAACAAGAACATCTAACTAAATACCACTTCACAATAATATATTCACCACAATCAGGACAATATGCTCCTTTTGTGTTAATATTGACTTTTTTGTGCTGACATCCTCTTAAAGATTTAAGAAAATCTGATATAATCATACTTGTTTTTTAAGTATTTTTTTATCTTTGTCAATATAAAAAACTGTTCCATAATTAATGAACACAACTTGTTATATCATTGTCCCCAACGACGGTGCTATCTGTATAAATTGCCTTACCAAATCAGCATCCCATTGTATTCCTGCACCCATCTTTAATATTTCGCATGCCTTTTCCACACTCATACCTTTTCTGTATGGTCTGTCGCTTATCAATGCATGATATGTATCTGCTACTGCTACTATCCTTGCAGATAACGGTATCTCTTCACCCTTTAATCCTTCCGGATATCCACTTCCACACCAATGCTCATGATGATATTTTACTATCGGAATTAAATCATGTAATAACGGATTTGGCTGTAAAACCTTCTCTACACCTATCGTCGGGTGCTGCCTCATTATTTTCCACTCTTCATCATTCAATCCGGTCGTCTTTCTTAAAACATGCTCCGGAATTCCGATTTTACCCACATCGTGCAATAAACCACCTAACATAATTTTATTTATCTCTTTTTCCGGCAAATTCATCGCTCTTGCTAATGCTACAGCATATCTCGATACAGATGTAGAATGCCCCTTTGTATAAGTATCTTTGGCATCTATAGCCCCTGCTAATGAAGTTACAACCTCTAAAAGATGATTTTGTGAACTTATTTCTTCATTTTGAAATTTATTAACTAATTCTTCTTCAAAATTAATACCCAATGAAGCATGCCTTTTTGTCAATACTGATGCAAATGAATTTAATGCAGTATCGTCCCAAAAATCATAATCCTGTGAACTAACAACCGTCGTCATTCCATTATCACAACCTTTGCTCTTGGATATACACATTGCCTGCTCTGCCAAAATTAATAACTTTTCTTGGTCTGTTGATGCTTCCGGATATGAGGCAACACCTACTGAAACCCTGATTGGTCCAACGTTGTCTATCATACAACAAGATATCGTGTAATTAAGATATTCTGCTAAATATTTAGCTTCTTCTGTGTTCATTCCTGGCAAAATTACAGCTATTTCATCACCACCATACCTGCCTGCTGTGTCATGCTTCTTAATATTCGATGCAATCATATCTGCAACTGTTTTTATTATTTCATCTCCTTTTGCATGCCCAAACTCTTTATTAATCTTTGATATGTTATTTATATCAAATAATACTACCGATACAGCTGCATTCTCCTTTTCACCATCTTTGAGCTCTTTTGCCAAAATTTCTTGAAAATATCTGTGTGAATATAATCCTGTTAAATTGTCTGTATAAACATTTTGTGCTGCTTTGTCCACTAAATCAAAATGATTAATATATAAACCAAAATATGTAGCTATAAACTTGTATATGTCAATTCTGCTTTCAAGTTGATGATCCCCAATAATTAATACACCTTTCCTCTTTCCAAACGAAAAAATAGGAATTATTACAGATGGAGCTTGGGATAAATACGGAATCTTTAAATAAGAATTATCTGTATGCGTAGACACAATATTTGTATTCATAGCCTTGACAATCTCATTGTTTTCTTCATTTAAAAATATTCTCGATGAAAACATTCCTCCAATTTTATCAGCTAATTTGATATTTATACAATTTGATTGCTCGTTTATTATTCCAATCGATGTGAAAACAGAATTAAGCTTGTTTACAAACAATTGATGACAAGCTAAAAATAAATCATGTAAACCCATATTAGAAACAAATATATCATTTAATAATTTAATAAATTCGTTATAATTAAACGTTTGTAAAGGCTTTTCTGTATATGCTGCCGTTAGCTTTGAAATAGTTGATTTTCCACTTAAAGCATTTATCTTAGCTATAATACTAGTCTTTTTTATGGGGTTAGAAAAATTTTCCATTTGATTTGAATTGTTTTTTTGAATATTGTTTACATCTAATTCTTGCACAGTTTTTACCTTTTTACACAATTGTTTAAAATCATGAACAAAATAAAATTTGCTAGTATTTTTGGTTTATTTGTTTAAATTGTTACATTTTTAACAATTTTATTATAGCATTAACAAAAACGTTTGGGGACTAAATATTCGCTAAAAGTATTTTAGCAGTTTCTTTAGCTGAATTTTTATCTGTCAATAATTTGTTTACAGACGCTAATTCGCTTTTGATTTCTGCGTATTTAGTGCTGTCTGTCAATACTTCCATGACGGATTTTGCTATAATACCGGGGTTTGCTTTATGCTGCACAAGTTCAGGAATTATATCTTTGTTTGTTATTATATTCGGCAAAGAAACCCTCTTTATACATCTCACTAAAAGATATATCAAATAAAATAATTCAGGACCTTTGTAACTTATTATCATTGGTGTTTGATATAATGCTGCTTCTAATGCAACTGTTCCTGATGCCAAAATTAAAAAATCAGAATAAGCTAATAATTCATAATTACAGTTCTTCAATATTTTTATATTCGCAGGAATAATTTTTTTTATTTGTTCATCTTTAATAGTTGGAGCTTGACAAACAACAAATTCAACATTTGGTATCTTTTTTTCTATAATTTTCGCTGCTTCTAAAAATATTTTAAGTAAGTTTTTTATTTCAAATATTCTAGATCCTGGAAAAATTGAGATTAATTTTTTTGTTAAATCTATATTGTTTTTTTCTAAAAATTCTCTCTTATTATTTAGTTTTGGGAGTTGATTTACAAGAGGGTGTCCTGCAAATTCTACATCAATACCATTGTCTTTGTACATTTGCGTTTCAAAAGGGAATATAGTTATAACCTTATCTATATATTTTTTTACGGTTTTTATTCGCCATTTTCTAGATGCCCATATTTGAGGAGGAATATAATAAAAAATTTTTAATCCTGCTCTTTTTAAAACTTTTGCAATATTTAAATTAAAACCACCATAATCTACCAGTAATACCAAATCCGGCTTATATTCTTTTATCAAATAATCTGCAATTTTTTTACCAAGTATTATGTGATTAACTATTATGTTGAAACCAAGCCCTACTGCTGACATTTTATCATGATTGCTAAATAGTTTTATTCCTGTGCTTTCAAGATTTTTGCCACCGACAGCTTCTATTTGTACATCAGGCTTAACTTTCAAAATTTCTCTGACTACATCAGCAGCATGTTTATCACCTGAATATTCACCGGTTATTATAAATATCTTCTTCATAACGCAATAACTACTATATTATTTGAATTTGCATAATCTATAGTTTTTTGTTGGTCTACAATTATTGTTTTACCTGCTTCAACAGCAATAACTGATGCTTTATATTTTTTCATCGTCTTTAAAGTATCTAAACCAAATGCCGGTACATCAAATCTTGTATCCTGTGAAGGTTTTGCTGTTTTTACAATAACTGCACCTTTTGATGCAATTTTTGCACCTCTTTCAATACATCTGTCTGTTCCCTCTATAGCCTCCACAGCCATTACCATTTTATCTTTGATAACAACTGTTTGACCAATATCCACTTGCCCCATTGCTTTTGCTACCCAAAAACCATACTTTGCATCTTCTTCTTGTTCTTTTGTTGGCTTATGTTTTCCTAAAACACCTGTTGGAACCATAAGATTTTTTATAAAAATAGTTTGATCAATAACTGTTATTCCTATTTTTTCAAGCTCCGACACTGCTAAAAGCATTACAGCATCGTCATTTAATCTTTTAGCTTGCTTTAAAAGTTCTATTGCTTTTGCATCAAATTTGGGTCGCCTTAAAATTAGTCCTTTATGAACTTTCCCTATAAATCCAAGCTGTTTTATATTCTCTGATATTAATATTTTTGATATTTTTTCAATTTCTCCGGGTCCAAAATCATAAACTTTTGAACAATATTTTTTTAAATCTTTCTTATTATCTGCAGAAAGCGAAATTGAAATAACTTCAATTCCGTTTTCTTTTGCATTTTTTGCCCAAATAACAGGTAATTGACCATTTCCTGCTATTAATCCTATTTTTGAATCTAAAATTGTTTCCACGATATTACCTTTTTCAATTTATATTATCATAGTATAAAAATTTCTTACATAAATTGCAATATTTAATTATTATCATTTTTATTACTGAAAATAATTACATGCCTGTTATCTTCTTCACCTATACTCTCACTGGTTAAATTATTTTGTTCAACAAATTCATGCTGTAATTTTCTGATTTGTTGATTTTGAGGTTTTAATTCAACATTTACCCCCTCTTTAAGAACTTTTTCAACCCCTTTTTCTGCTTCATCTAAAGCTTTTTCTGCATCATCACAATATCCTTGTATTGTACTTTCAGAATCTTCTATTTTAAGGGCTTCTTTTACTACTTTTTGTATTTGTGCCATAGAATTTGAACGTACATAATATATCGGTAATCTATAATCATTTGCTGTACTTAAAATTTTATTTCCATTTTTAGAAAAAGCTTTGTGTGCTATAACAACATCAGCATCTTCAATCTTTCGTGTTATCTCTGCATGTAAATCTAATCGTTCAATAACTTTTTCAATTACGGTTCTACTTACAGCATATATGTATATTTTCTTGAAATCTTTTACTTGATTTACATACTCTTGCCTTGAAAAACTAAATTTAAGACTTTCGTTTGCCATATTATTAATTTTTTCATCAAGTTTATTTACTTCTGTAATTATGTTTTTCTCCTGATAACCTTCATCAACTTTCCTTATTTCAGGGCGAACCGGCCAGCCTCGAAGAATATAATCAACAGCTTCTGCAGTATTCTTATATACAGCTAATGTATTTCTATCAACAATTTCCATTACTATATCAAAAGTTGGTTGTTTTTCTCTTTCAAGAACTGTTTTTTGAGAACCTCTTCTTTTTGCTTCATCATCTCCAAGTGTTACAGAACTAACGCCTCCAACTAAATCTGATAAAATAGGGTTTTTTATAAGGCTTTCAAGATTATTACCATGTGCAGTTGCAATAAGCATTACACCTCTTTCTGCTATGGTTCTCGCAGCTTGAGCCTCTGCTTCTGTGCCAATTTCATCAACTACTATAACTTCCGGTGTATGATTTTCTACTGCTTCAATCATTATATCTTTCTGCATTTCAGGCTGTGGAACTTGCATTCTTCTTGCTCTGCCTATTGCCGGGTGAGGAGTATCTCCATCTCCTGCAATTTCATTCGATGTATCAATTATTACAACTCGTTTATTTAATTCATCAGATACAAGACGTGATATTTCTCTTAATTTTGTCGTTTTTCCAACCCCTGGTCTGCCAAGAAAAAGAATACTCTTGTTTTGCATTACAAAATCTTTAATGCATTCTATTGTGCCGGTAACAACCCTTCCTATTCTGCATGTTAGCCCGACAACTTTTCCTTGACGATTTCTAATCGCACTTATTCTGTGCAATGTTCCGGGTAATCCAGAACGGTTATCATGTGTAAAAGGAGGTATTAAAGATGTAATATATATCAAATCTTCATCTGTTACCAATCTGTTGTCGATATATTCTGTTTTTCCATCTGAATGTCTGATTTCGGGATTTCTCCCTAAATCTAAAACTATCTCTATTACATCGTCAATATGGATATTACCTAAAAATTTCACTATATCAGAAGGAAGTATTTCTATTAATTTATTAAAGTCATTATGGAATCTTACTATATCCATTTTCACCTTTCATAATTACAACTCTAAAATCTATTATAACATCTTTTTATAAAAAGTTATTTTTATTTACAAAAATCAAACACAAATATTAAAACTTATTGTGAATTTTTGTTATTCATTTCATTGATTACTTCTATTGCTTTTTTCAATTGAGTATCATTTCCTGAAAGAATATCTTTTAAGGTTATTTTAACAGGATAATCAGGTTCTATACTTCCACCATCGGAATTAAAACCATTGCAAAACAAATACTTAGCCGTAGTAAGATTTAAACAGGTCATATTCGGCATAAATACAATTTGTTGAATTTCATTTTTACCATAAGTTGATTCTCCAACAAGTATTGCTTTATTATTACTTCTCAAAGCTCCTGCCAATATTTCTGATGCACTTGCTGTTTGTTTATTAATCAAGACTACAATAGGTTTGTTAGGTGGATCAGAAGGAATATCTGCATTTATAGTGATATTACTTCCATCTCTGTATTTTATATTTAATAGTTCTCCTTTATCAATAAGTTCATCAGCAATATATATGGCATTTAAAAACAAGCCCCCTACATCACCTCTAAGATCTATAATAAAGCCATTTACGTTATCTCTATAGACATTTAATATTTGTTTAAACTGTTTTGGTGATTTTAAACTCATTAATGAATAAACATAAATATATACTATATTATTATCTAATATTTTTGTATTTATTTTAATTATATCAATTGCTCCTGATACAACAGGTACTATTATTTTCTTATTGTTACGAAGAATTTCAATTTTAGAAATTGGATTTTTTCCTCTTAATAATCCAACAGCACTATTCATTTCCATATTTTTTATTGGATAATTATTAATACTTAATATTACATCACCGACTTTAAGATTTTTATAATAATTAGATTCACTAACTACCTCTGCCGATTGAACCATACCTGCAATTACATTTAAATTAACTCTTACATTCATTATTTTGATTTTAGGAATAGCTGCTTCATCATTTTGTGTTATATAATTTTCTTGCAATGTATATTTTTTTGTTCCAAAAAATTCAGAATATTCATCATTTAAACTTGCAAGCATTGTATTTACAGCAACAGCAACATCTTCATCTGTTTTGATATGTTTTAAATACCTATACTTCCATCTATTCCAATCCTGATTATTCATTTTGGGATCATAATATAATGCTTTAATATTTCTCCAACAAGCAATATATAATCGTTGAGGTGCAATACTTTGGGCTGTTGCTATTTTCCTTATATTTCTTAGTTTATAGCCATGAAATAACAAAAATGGTGAAATAAGAATTATAATTATTGCCATTGAGGCAACAATAAAAAGAAACATGTGAAATAATCTTTTTAACATAAAACTCCCGAAACGGTAAAAGCCATGCGCAAAGATGTGCTTGCCAAGTGCTATGGCGGTGATATTACAAGAAAGAAGAAATTGCTTGAAAAGCAAAAAGA
>JAFQYI010000071.1 GCA_017406505.1 bacterium | reverse complement strand
TTCTACCCAAATTTAATATTTAAATTTTCCATTCTTTCTTTTAATAATAACTTCTTTTGTAATGTTTCAGAATTTCTTGCAACAGTAACCATTTTAAATTCATCATAAGGTATAGTTTTGTTTATTTTATCAAAGAATTTTTTAGCTTCTGAATATTTTTTCATTTTTAATAGTAAAAGAAATTTCAAATCACACATTTGAGAATAGATTTTAATATTTTTTGAAGAATAATGCTCAAAAGCAAGATTGATAAAATCTAAAGCATTTTCATTTTTATTTAAAGCTTCACAAACAACAGCAAGTGAAGATAAAACAGAAACATCACAAGGTTGTAATGCTGCAGCCTGAGAATAATAATCAAAAGCTTTTTTAATTTTACCATTAGAATAATATATATCGGCGATTAATTTCATACTTTTTACATGTGTTGCAGATAGCTTCAACGCTGATTTTAATAATTTCAATGCTAAATCTGCTCTATCAAAATAGAAAAAATAATCTTCTGCTTCCCTATATTTTCTTTCAGCATTTATGTTAAAAATATTATCATCATTTAAAGTTTTTTGTATATTAAAAAATTGTATGTCCATTGATATTGTATCTTTATAATAATCCCCAATCTACATAATAAATAATATATTCTTTCAATAATAAGGGCTATTAGAAATTGGGGCATAAAAAAGACATTAGAGCTAAAAACCATGTATGACATGTATTTTCATGATTTTAAATTTTTGTTAAGAAAAAAAATAAAAAAATAATATCAAAAAGACAAATATAACTAAAAAGCATGCTGTACATGGTTTTTCATGAATTGCGAGCATCTTAAAAATTCTTAACAAATATATAATTTGAAATATATTTAAAAAATTGTAAAATATAAGAATGAAAGATAGAATTACCGAATTACAACAAATAATTCATAACGACCCTGCTAATTTCAAAGCTATGAGAGAGCTTGCCGGCATATTGATGGATACAGGAGAAAATGAAAGTGCATTAAAAGCATTATTATATTTGATTAAGATTTTCCCAGATGAAGCAAAGCTTCATTATAATTTAGGGATAATATATGAAAAATTAAGACAAGATGATAAAGCTATTTCCGAATATCAGACAGCAACAAGGTTAGAACCTGACGACCCGGATTATATGTACAATCTTGGTTGTGCATATATAAACAAAAAGGAATATGAGAATGCAAAAGTCTTATTTTTAAAAGTTTTAAATATTGATAAAGAAGACTCAAATTCTATGTTTCACATAGGAATGATTAATTCTCGTTTAAATAATTCTGAAGAAGCTATAAAGTATTTAGAAAATACAATCAGCATAAATCCGGAGGATACAATTGCCAGATTTTATTTAGCTTATGAATATAAAAGAACAGGCAGACAAGAGGAAGCATTAGAACAATATAACAAGGTAATAGGATATTCTCCGGATTATAGTTGGGCATATTTTAACATTGCAGCAATATATTGGGAAAATGGAGATGTAGTAAATGCTATTGAAAATCTCGATAAGACAGTAGAGTTAAATCCTCATGATACAAAGGCTTATGAACTTTTTATAAAAATTTTATTAAAAGAAAATAATGACCAAGGAGCATTTGCAGTAGCAAGAAAAGCATTACAAGACAATCCGGAAAATGGAGATTTGTATTATACAGCTGCAAAAGTTTGTAAAAAAATAAAAGATAAACAAAATTGTGAAAAATTTTTAAAACTTGCTCTTCAAAATCAATCAACTTTATCTGTATCTACAAAAGATATAAGACAAGAATTAAAAACATTATAAATTGGTATTTTAAAATTTAAAAATTCACTTTTCGTTTTTATTCAAGTAAATTTTTACAATGTGGACACAATCTCGCTGAACGCTTTACATCTTTGCCACAATATGGACAGACTTTATATACTTCACCTATTTCAGGTTCAAAATTTTTTTCTTTTTCTTCTTTGTATTCCTTTATTTTTACCCTTGTCTTTTTGTAAAAATTATAAATAATTGCAATTAATACTATTATTCCTAATACATAATATAATTTTAATTTGAAAAATAACCACGCAAATAAAAATGTCCATAATAAACAACCTATGGGACTTATTTGTCTGAAATAATACACTATATACCAACCTTCTTTGGTAATGTTATTGATGGTGGCTGTATATAAAGTGGCTTAACCTTTGCCCAATGATAATCTTCTTTTGGATTTGTTAATATTTTTTTCAAAGTTATTTCATACAAAAATTGCCCAAGAGGATATTCTTTTTTTTCGTAATTAATAGAGTTTATGTTCTGCTCTTTTAATAACTTATAAATTGACGAATCTGTAATAATTTCATAAGTTTGGTTGTCCACTATCTCTTTCACTTGTTCATTAGAAACACTATTAGGTGGTTGTATTACATTACCATCTGTACCATATATAGCTGAATATATTTTGTTTTTTCTTGCATCTAACAATACCAATGTCTTTTTGTCTGTTGAATTAATTTTAGATAAAATTTCTAAAGATGGAACAGATACAACTTTTATACCGGTTTGTTGTGCTGCTACCCTTGCAATTACAGTACAAATTCTTATACCTGTAAAACTTCCCGGCCCTTCATTTATTCCTATAACATC
This sequence comes from bacterium, assembly GCA_017406505.1. Classification (GTDB taxonomy): domain Bacteria; phylum Cyanobacteriota; class Vampirovibrionia; order Gastranaerophilales; family Gastranaerophilaceae; genus RUG841. The sequence goes on along the minus strand of JAFQYI010000071.1, from coordinate 8,367 downwards.
TATATCCTGCATAGTAATATTTTGTAATTGTAAAATACTTATAATTTCCGGAATTAAATAAGCACTATGATATTTCTCATTATCAGAATGAATAATATTACTTAAAATTATATTATCATTTTCTCCATACGTAAGATATGTATTATTCAAAGATGTATCAAAAGTCAGTATTCTCATTTTTAAACCAATTTATTTATAATATTTGCAGATTTTTTACCTATACTTGAGAAAGAAATTTCTCTTTCAGTATCGGACAAAAATTTAATATTAACAATAACCCTGTCGAATGGTAATTCTGTATCAGGTGAAAATTCAGCCCATTCAACCATCGTTAAAATTTTGCCTTCTGAATATTCTGAAAGTTCTTCCGATATAGTAGAAATACCTTCATTTTCAAGTCTGTATAAATCAAAATGATAAACAGGAATTTTACCACTTTTATATTCATTTAAAATAACAAAACTTGGACTTGTAACCTTTTGTTGAACATTTAAATGTTTACAAACAAATTTTGTAAAAGCAGTTTTACCGGCTCCAATATCACCATGCAAACAAACAAAAGCTCCAGTTTCTGAAATAATATCAGCAAATTTTTTTGCAATTTTTTCAGTTTCAGAGATATTATGACACAGAAAGCTTATCATATTATTCATTAAAATAAATCTCCGATACCAAAAGTGAATGCACCCTTGCTGTTGCCTTTTCCTACACTTGTTAAAGGATAACCGTAATCTATGCTCAATGGACCTACCCCGGGAACATAGACCTTAATTCCGGCACCCATTGCTATACCATATCCCGGTCTATTATAAATTATGTCAGAAATACTTGTGTCAAATAATTTACCGGCATCAACAAATAGTGCAAATTTTACATTATCCAAAAATTTAATTTTTTTAATTCTATCCAAGAAAAATAATGGAGTTGTCAATTCTACCGAACCCATTACATAAGAATTTCCTGTACCAATAGAACTCATTTTATATCCTCTTACAGAATAAGGTCCACCAAGTCTGAATGCCATAACTTCAGGAATATCTCCGTGTATAGTTCCACCGGCTCTTGCAGTAAAAGATAATGCTGATTTTGTCATTACAGGAATATACTTTCTTATCCCTCCTGTTAAAATTCCGTGAGTAACATCTAAATCATTCAAACCTATATTTTCTGTAAATCTCACATTAGCAACAATTCCATCTCTAGGATTTATAATTCTATCCCTTGTATCATATACCAATGATGGAGATAAAGCTAAGAATGTCCCACCACGTAATTGTTTTGCTCTAGCAGCAATAGGCACACCATGATATTTGTATAAATTAGAGATTTGTAATAAATCACCCTCTTTTAAATTAACATCTTCAATTCCGATTTTAAAAGAACCCGACAAATTGCGAAATTTTTTAAATTGCTTTGATGCAACAGCTTCAACTCCAAATCTTCTTTCCATTGCAAGAGGTATTTGATAGCTTGCAAAATCTTGCCAATAGCCTTTGTACAACATTGAAATATCTGTTCCCATAAATCTTGGTTCAAAGAAACTAATATCACCTTGTAAATTAGCTCTGTTTAAAGTCGAATCATCAGAGAGTAAAACACCTGTACCTGCAAGGAAATTAATAGAAATTCTTTGTCCTTTTCCTAAGAAATTATTTTCAACGAAACCGGCTTGTCCAAAAAATCCTGTAGCTGTATCAAGACCACCACCCAAACTAATAGTAGCAGTTCTTTGCTCAATTAAATTAATTGTAACATCGTAATAATTAGAATTGTCATCACACTTTTCAATTGTTCTATTAACATCTTTAAAAGCTTGTGTTCCATATAATCTTATTAAATCTTCACGAATAGTATTTTCGTTATAAACTGTTCCGGGTACAGACAATATATTTCTGTTTATAACATAATCTTTAGTTTTATTGTTACCCTCAAATTTAACGGTATTAATCAAACCTTCAGCAATATTAATATTAACACAGCCATCAGGATCATCTTTTATACTATCAACTCTTGCTAAAATATAGCCCTTAGAAGCATAAAGTTCTTCAACTTTTTCAACAGCTTGATTAAGAGTTGTAATATTTTGAGGTTGATTTTCTAATGGAGCAAGTAATTCTTCTATTTCTCCTGCAGATACAACCGTATTTCCGGTAACAGTAAATTCTGTAATAGGTTTATTTTCTTCAACATATATTTTCAAGACAATATTGTTATCAGTATCTTTAACTGGAATAGCTCGCATTCTTTCTGTAAACCACCCCATATTGTATATTTCTGTCAAACCTTTTTGAATATTTTCAGGAGAATATACGTCTCCGATTTGCATTTTCATGGCATTCATAATATCACTATTACGAATTATTTGATTTCCTTCAATATTTATACCGGAAATTATTTGTGATTTTTTCTTTTTAGTACTTTCTTTTTTTTCTGATTGATTATCAGAATTTTTATCATTAATATCATTATTTTCAGGAACATTTTGTTCCATGCCATCTTCAGGAACCGGAGGCATAAATTCTTCTATAGCCGTTACAGGCAGATTTAGACCTAAGAACAGCAGTGTTATAATAAAAATATTGTTAGATTTTTTTATATTTATTAAATTCATACCTGCAACCGATATTATCTGAAAAAATTATATCACATATAAAATTAATTTAGTATAATTTTATTGCATGAATTTTATTTATAAAAAATTAACGGAATTATACCTTCACATAGAAAAACAAAATTCTATAAAAATATCAGTTCCTGATAATTCATATCTGCTTTGTTAAATTCAACCTAAAACGTCAAATTCGTACTATAACCCTCAAACAATCTCAGTTCAGATATCGTTTCAATAAACAAATCTACGATATTTCGTATATGGAGCTAATATTTTTATTACAAACTTATATATCATGGTATATTTCCGAAAATTAATATATATAATTAAATATGTAGACATTAAAAATAAAATCAAATAAAATAGATTTGTAATAAAGATTGTTTCTGTTATTATTTGAACAAATCCATATCAAATTATTTTGGTTAAGTATAGAAAGTAGTTATGTCTGATTTTATACCATTCTTTATAAATAGTAATATTTGCACTCAAAGTTCAGACACTTATGATTTTGATACATTTATGACTGCTATTGCCGGTAATACCGGTAATTCTTATATAACATACTCTCTGCTAAAAGAACTTAATTTTTCTCTTAACAAAGATTATCATATTCAAAATATTTATAAATATGATTTTTCTCAATCAGAAAAAGATATCGACAAAATCAATAATGAATGTACACATGTTTTTTTAATACTTCAAGACCAAATAAGAATTCAAGAATCTTACGGCTATAAATTGCCATATAAAGATATTATTCAATTTATCAATAAATTGAATAAACCTGTTATTATAGCAGGTTTAGGTGCAAATTCATTTGATGGTTATGATGCTGATTTCCATAAAAAATTAAGTACAGATTTGGTTAATTTTTTAAAATTTTTGTCGGCTCATTGTAACTCTATAGGTATTAGAGGTAATTATACTGCTGAAATTTTACATAATCTTGGGATAGATAATATTAATGTCATTGGTTGTCCTTCGTTTTATGAAACCGGAGATGACAGATATATTGAAAAAAAAGAAATAAAAAATATAAAAGATATTATTTTGACTTCTATTTTCAGGAATAAAGAATTGTTATTTAATTATCAAATATGTCAAGATTTTTGTGAAGAAAATATTATAAAAGCAATCGCTTTTAATGACTATAATTATGATTTTCAAGATGTAGAACAAAAAAAATTAAAAGATAAAAAATATCGAGTTTATACAGATATGGAAGAATGGAAAAATTTTATAAAAAATTTCAAATTCGCAATAGGCTATAGACTCCATGGTTCTATAGTTGCCTTAAATGCTGGTATTCCGGCTATGTGTTGTAACGGTGATTCCAGAGCTAGAGAAATGTGTGAATTTTTACATATTCCTTACAATCCAGATATAAAATCTAAAGATAATATCCTAAAAGTTTACGAAGATATTGATATTTCTGATGTAAATAATACTTACAAAAAACTATATTCAAATTTTGCTAAATTTATTAAAGATAATACAAGTATAGATTTATATAATACTACGGTAAGTAAACCTGTCAATCAAACAGAAAAAATCAGTTTAAATTTATATAATAGCAATAAACATTCTTTTATCAGAATAAATAATTTGTTAAATAAAATTCCTATTATAAAAATTTTTAGAAAATAATAAAAGAGTTCTATCATACAATATCGGAAAGATAATTTCGTATAATAAATATTAAAATTTTCCGAAAATATAATTACATAGACTTTCATTTTTTCTATGCGAAGTGATAATTTCAAAAAATTTTTTAATTTATTGCCTGAATAAAAAAAATAAGTTAAAATAAAATGAGTAAAATTAAAAAGGAGTTAAAAATGAGAAAATATTCAAAATTTATTGCTGTCATAGTAACGACAATATTAGCAATAGGAACAACAAATAATATTGCAATTTCATCACCTTCTAATTTTAAATATGCAGTTGTTGATGTTCAAAAAGTTGTTGCTTCATCAAAACAAGTTAATGCATTAAAAACAGAACAAAATGCAAAAATGAGAGAATTATCTCAATTTATACAAAATGCTAATAAACAGCTTCAAGCAGAATCCGATGCAACTAAAAAACAAGCTCTTGAAACAAAGTTGAATAAAGAACTCGTTACAAAAAGAAATGCTATTGAAAAAAAATATGCTGAATCTTTGAAAAAAATTGATGAAAATATTTCTTCAACTATTTCTAAAACTGCAAAACAAAGTGGTTATGATTTAGTTTTAGCAAAAGGTATTGTTTTATATTCTACCGGAACAGATATTACCGAAGAAATTATTAAAGTTGTAAAATAAAAAATATAATCATTATTATGTAAAAAGTCTTATCAAAATAATTTTGATAAGACTTTTTATTTACTATAAAAAATTTTTAAGTTAATATTATACATAATGCATTCATGGAATATAGATATGTTTTCAAAAATAAAACAAATTAAAATTAATCAAATTATTCTTATTGTTATCTTTTTTTTATTTTGTTTAACTTTAGTTGGTTTTTTCAATTTTCTTGTCAATCCATATAATATATTCAAATCACCTGTTGGAAAACTTAATTGTTATAAACTTAAGACAAATATTAATCAGTACGAAAACAAAATATTATCTCTAAAATTTGATAATCGAAAGATAGATTCTGTTTTTATCGGAAATCACAAAACTGCATATTCTATAGACACAGATTATTTTGAAAAAATAGCCGGTAAAAATTGTATCAACATGGGATTTGAAGATATACACTTAAATGACTATAAAAATTATATTGATTTAATTCTTAAAATTCACCCTGAAATTAAAAATATTTATTTGCAATTAGATTTTACAATGTTTGGATATGGTACAAATTCTGTTATTAATAAATTTCAAACAACAAATCATTTAACTATAAAAGATATATATAAAGTGATTTTTTCATTAACATGTTTAAAAAATTCAATTTTAACAGTCTTTAAAAATATATTTGGACAAACTGATAACATGTATTGGGGTGCAATACCATATTCTATAAAAAATTCTGATAACAGAACAGATAAGTTTTTTAATTCATTATTATTAAATATTAATTTATATAAGCACTTTAATTATAATTCAGAGAAATTAAATCAAATAAGCCTTTTAAAGGAATATTGCGATAATAACAATATAAAGCTCCACTTATACATAATGCCAACGCATGTGATGGACATACAGCTTTTAGAGTATTCAGAGTTATATGAACAGTTTTTAATTTGGAAAGAAAACATAAGTTTTATACAACCATTTTATGATTTTCAATATCCTTGCGAATACACAAATGAAAATGTGTCAAATATTATGAAATACTTTTATACAGCAGATATTGTATCAACAAATACAGGAAATATGATTTTAGAGGAAATAGTTCAAGATGATAAAGATTTTGGCAGATTTTATATAAATGATTATGCAGAAATTTTTAATTCTTCAGATAGAAGCGAAATAACAATGCTTGCTGATGAATATACAACTAGAACAAAGTTATTAAATAAACTTTGGCAAAATACAATAGTAAATGAATAAAAATACAAAGGTTAAAAACAATGAAAATTGTAGGAAAACAAAAGAATAGCAGAATGTGTTATATATGTGGAATGGAAAATAAAGAAGGTTTAAAGGCTCAATTTTATAACATGGAAGACGAGAGTGTAATGACAAAATTTTATTATAGAACAGAACATCAAAGTTTTCCACAAAGAGTACATGGTGGTTTAATATCGGCAATGCTTGATGAGCTTGCTTGCAGAGCATATTGGGTAAAAAATCCAACAATATTGGGTGCAACATTATCTATGGAGGTTAAATTCAGAAAACCTGTTCCATACAATTCTGAACTATTAGGTAAAGGAATCATTGTAAAAGATTCCTCAAAATTTTTCACATCTGAAGTTTATTTAATGGACATCAATAAAAATATACTTTCTAATGCAACTATAAATTATATAAAATTACCAGTTGAAAAAATAGCTGATGCTGATTTTCATACAGAAATGTGTTATCTTATTCAAGATAATATTAAAGAATTATGATAATAATTTAAAAAAAATAGTCAATATTTTTTCTTATTTTGTTTTGTATAAATAGAGGATAAAATTAAAGTTTTTTGGTGTATTATTTAATTATGGAAAATAAAGACAACATAATAGAATTTAAAAAGATAAGTAAACAAGATAATGAGATTAAGACTAACAAATACTTAACTACAAAGAATTTTTCTAATCCTATTATCAAAAAGCAAATGATAATAAGCATAAAGAATAATATTCATAATTTTACCGTTTCGGACTTATTTGATTAATGTATAAAATTAACTTTCATATTTCAACACATTGCCAACAAATCAAAAATCTTCAATTAAATCATTTTTTAAAACAGTAATTAAAAAGAAATTTTTATCTTGTAAAAAAATAGTAAATCAAGATATTTTGGACGAGCTTTATTATGAATTACAATTGCCATATTCAAGATACAGTTGGCTAAAAGAATATATTAATAATAGACTATTTCAAAAAGATTTACAGAATATAATAAAAATTTTTATACAACAGCAAGAATATAAAGAAAATAATAAACTATATATAGAAAAGCAAAAAGAAGTTAATAAAAAAATCAGAAAAGAGATACTCAAATATAAACAATCAAAAGAAAAGCCAACAAAGAAACAAATTAGTTATTATAACAGCTTATGTAAAAAATATAGTCTTGAAATTGAAGATATAAGAAATAAGTCAAAACTTGATTTAATAAATATGATTTCAGAAATTGTAAACAAAGAAAACAATGATAGCAAATTATAGAAAAAATTTTACATACATATATAAAGAAAAAAATATTTCATATAAAGAAATATGTGATGAAATAGATTTTGTTACAGAAATATTGACACAAATAAAGCCAATAAACATCGGTATAATTCAAGATTTAACGAAAGAGCAAATAGAGTTAATAAAAGGAGTTTTGGAAGAACATGTTGAAACAAAAAAGCCATTACAATATATACTTGGAAAAGCATTTTTTGCAGGAAAAATATACTATGTAAATCAAGACACACTAATTCCACGTCCGGAAACAGAATTTTTGGTTGATTTATGCTGTCAGTATGCTGATAAAAATAAAAATTATAAAATTCTTGATATAGGCACGGGGAGTGGGTGTATAGCAGTAGAATTAGCCCTTCGTATACCCAAAGCTAATATAACAGCGAGTGATATAAGCAAAAAAGCAATAGATATAGCAATAAAAAATGCAAGTAAATATGGAGTTTCACAAAATATTTCTTTTATAAAATCTAATTTATTTAGTAATATAAAAGATAAATTTGATATTATAGTATCAAATCCACCATACATTGATTATACAGATATAGAGGAAGTGCAACAAGATGTATTTGATTTTGAGCCACACAGAGCATTATTTGCACCTGATAAAGGGTTATATTTTTATAAAAAAATCACAGAGCAATCATATAATCATTTAAATGCAAATGGAGTACTTGCTTTTGAAATTGGTTGGAAGCAATATGAAAAAGTTGCCGAAATAATGAAAAATAAAAATTTTACCAATATTGAGTTTGTAAAAGATTTAGAGGATATAAGAAGGGTGATATCAGGGATAAAAAATTGATATTGAATTATATCTTGAAATAATAACTATATAGTATATAAAATAAAAAGCACTATATAATCACAATTTTAGTATATCTTAGAATTCTCTTAATATATTCTTTGT
>JAFQYI010000070.1 GCA_017406505.1 bacterium | reverse complement strand
TGATAACCATATAAAGACAGGGGATGGAAATCAAAGGATAATATTTAACGGTAATGATGTAACAGTAGATGCCGGAGATGGAAATCATGGGATATACACATTAGATTTTGCATTAACAAAAGGTCTTGATAATGGAGTTGCGAATGCTTTTTCAGAAGAATTAGAGCATGTTTTTGATGATCAAATAGCAACTAAATTAACTACTGAGCTTAAGAATTCAGAAATAGAAACCAGAACTTTAGGTGAAAATAGTAGAACTATTTTAGATTCTTCAACAACTGTAAAATCAGAATATCAATCAGCTATATTCAATAATATGCCGGCTAATGAACAAAATGTTTTAAAAAGCTTGAATTTATCTGCAATGGATGGACAATATCCAAGATATGTAATTGCTACAGCAAGAGATGGTAAGTATCATATTTATGTGCATAGTAGTGGTCAAACATATTCGTCATATTTTGATTTATCATCAATAAATAGCCGTCTACTGACGCTAAGTAATGAATCCTTACAACAAGCTATTCAATCTATTACAACGACAAATATTTCTCATCAGCAATATACCGTTATTATGCAGGATTTCCAAAAAGATACTTATGAGGATACAACAAATAGTGCAATCCTTGGAAATGAAAATGTAACAATAAATGTTGGCAAAGGTGCTAATGAAATGATGTTGAACGTATCTGACGGTTTAACGATAAATGGAGAAGATAACCCAACAAAATTTGATACAAATATATTTGTAACAGGTGCTTTAGAGTCAGATGATTTTGAAACTTCTATAAGAGTTGGTGAGTTTGCTCTTGGTGATTCATATAATCAGGTAACAAATTCAGCTCGAACATCAGCAGTTAGCAGGTCTCAAAATATTATGAATTTCCATGTTGGTAGTGGAACAACTTCTAATCCTGTTCCTGTTATAAATTATGACCCAATAATTGTAGATTTTAACAGAGATGGCAAGTTATCATCAATGACTCGTATGGGAATAGACATAGACGGTGATGGAAAGGCAGACGGAGCAGCAGTAGATGGCGACAAGATGCTTGCAATGAGTGATTTGAATGGTAATGGAACAATTGATGGAAAAGAAGTGTTTGGTAATGCAACAATAAGTCCATTTACAAAGAAACCGTTGAATGCCGCAAATGGTTTTGAAGCCTTAAAGATGATAGCAGAAGAAGCTAAAGCTAGAGGTTGTGATTGTATTGATAAAGATGGCAATGTAGATTTGAAAAAACTTAGTGAAGAGCTTGCAAAAGTTAGGGTTAAATTAGGTTTTGTATCAGATAGAAACAATACAGGAATTGAAGATTTAGCTCACGTTGCATCAATCAACGTTAATCAGTATGCAAATCATGATATAGCAGATGATGAAAATATACAAATAGGACAGGCCGGTTCTTATACTGATACAGATGGAAATAATTGGATGGCAAGTGACTTCTGGTATAAACTTAAAAAATAATTCTATCTTTTTTAATAAAAATCATAAATAGTTTTGTGTAAACCTCCAAATTATAGTAAAATAGAAGAATTGGAGGTTTTCAGTATTAATTATTAATAATAAAGATTAAATAAAAAACGAATAAGCAAGTATTTTATTTTTAAACAATATGACAAAAATGTATAATGAAATATTTTTATCTTATATTATTAAATTTGTGTTTTGATTTTTTCTATTGTTTCAAAGATATTATCAAATTCTGCGTCATATAAACCAAAATTTTCATCATAAACAGCATTACAACCAAATTTTATTAGTTCATTCGCAACATTAAAACTCAACGCTCCTCCTGATTCTAAAAGCTCTTTGACTATAATTTTTTGTTCGTTTAATACAGCAATATCAAGAGGAGTCAAACCGTCATCAGTTAAAATATTAACATCAGCACCAGCATTTAGAAGAAGATGAACCATTGCAGGATTATTATTGAATATAGCATAATGTAATGGTGCTAAACCTTCCGATGTTAAAACATTCAAATATTCCGAATTTTTAGCTGTTTTTGCAACTAAATCAAGATTTCCTGTATTGATAGCTTCGCAAAGACTGTTAATTTCTACTTTATTTTCTTTTTCTTCAGTATAAGTTTGAGTTTTTCCTAACAATATTTGTTCATGCTCAGCTTTTGGTTTTTCAATTTTTTGAGGATTGTTTTTCTTGTTTATATCATCAGAAGTTTTTCCACCAGCCATGCTAAGCAAAATAACAGTATCTCGATTATTAACTTTGATTGCTCTGTCAAGTGCTCTTAAACCTTCATTGTCAGGCAAATTGATATTTATATCAGCTTTTACAAAAAGTTCTACAGCTTCAATATCTTTTTTTATTATTGCTTCTGAAAGACCATTATTAGAAAATTCATACCCTTTCATCATTAAATCACATTTCATTTCTTCCTGACTTTCTGCAAAAGCAAATTGATTAAAAGAGATAAAATAAAGAAATAATATAACTGTTTTATATAGTTTTTTCAACTTTCTACACACTTTCTTTTTTAAGAAAACAGTTTCAAAATTAGTATAATTAAATTTTTTGTTATTGTAAATAATATTTTTATAAATTCAATAGATATAAGTATATATTTTTTAGAATAATGTATAGGTACTTGAAATCTTATATATAAATACAAATATTGACAAAAAGATATTTTTAGAAGATACTTAGTGAAGTAAAAGTTGATGGCGGGTGTCGTCAAGTGGTTAAGACCGTGGATTGTGGTTCCACTATGCGTGGGTTCGAATCCCACCACCCGCCCCATTTACAAAATCGACTCCTTGAGGGTTGTTTTTTGTTGATTGTATTGTTTCACATCATTTGATATTTGTATTATTTCTGGTACTTCCAGAATTGCAGACAGTTTTGGAATTATCGTCAAAAGGCTTGTAAATACTGAATTTTTACTTGGAAAAAATCGCAAGAATTAAAATTCCGGAACTACTTGAAATTACTCATGTTGCAGACAGTTTTGGAATTTTTTGTATTTTGACATTATATAAGGGTTTTAGCGATTTGTACCGTATTGCAGTTATTTCTGGAATTTCGGGCAGTATGGGTTTTAATTTTGAAGTTGGTAGTTTCAATTTTGAACCCGGTAAAAATTTTTTTCAAACTTGGTAGCAGATTTTTTTTATTTAAAATTTTCTATTCATTTAATATAGGAATATTTTTCATTTAGTTTAAAAAAATTTGCATT
>JAFQYI010000069.1 GCA_017406505.1 bacterium | reverse complement strand
TTCCATATAAATTCATCTGCATGGAAAAAAATATTCTTACAGACGATGCCATGCCAAATAATATTACAATTAACTTTTCAGGATTATTTAACAAATCTTTCATTGAACATAATGATAGAACGATAACCGTTATTGGCAATAAAAATGTATAACAATAAGGATTTGTATATATCCATAAAATTAAAATAAATATAGAAATAGGGAAAATTAATACAAACTTATTTTTTAATTTGTTATAAATTTTTACAGTCAAAAATATCAAAATACAATACAAAATAATTCCCAAAATAGATGCTAATAATAATTTTAAATATTCTTCACTAAATGTCGGGTACATTCCTATGTGTTGTAAAAATTTATACATTGACTTCGAAGAAGCAAAATGTTTAGCAAAATCAATAGATTTAACAATATCATAAAAAGTTACACCATTAATAAACAATAATCCTATTGTAATTATTGGAAATAATGAAATAGATAAAATATTTTTTATATAAAATAAAATATCTTTACTTTTATACAATAGCATTGCAATTGGTATAAGAATGAATAAAGAAAAAAACTCAATCTTACAGCAAATAGCAAAACTTGCAGATAAACTTGAGATATAAAAATATTCATTCTTTTGAGTTTTAAATGCTTTTAATAGAAAATATAATGCTGTTAGAAACATCAAAAGTCCATAAGTCATTGAATAAGAATATGGTAATATATACCCGAATAAATGTTGAAAAAACAGACAAGAAGTAATTATTGAAATTGTTGCAAGTATAGAAGTAAACCTATCAAAAAACATTTTGCAAACTTTAAAATATATAAATGAAAAAATTAAACAATAAATAGTTTGTGAAATATATATTGTGTTTAAAGATGCTCCAAAAATTTTAAATAATACGGCATTGATATAATATGCCAATGGAAAATAAATCGTTAAAACATCTTTATACAATGCTTGCCCATTGATTATGGAAAGAGGAAACAATAACTCTCTGCCTCTATCTGAAAGGATATGAATATTGTGTTGCGAAAACAATATTGAGCTAACTATCACAATACAAAATAATATTATATAGTCTAAATACTTCTTATTTTTAATATATTCGAATAAGTTATTCATAAAAAATATAATCAAATTAATCCATTATTTTTGCTAATAAAGCAATTGTTCTGGGAAAATACTGCTGTAAATAATTTGAACGTATTGAAAATAATTCTTCTGTATTTTTTGTATTTAAAAGAGCATTCGTTTCAGCTATAGCTTCTTGTAAGCCATCTTTATGTTCAGATGTTTTAATAAAATAACTTATATGATCCCTTTGAGCCAATGGAAAAGCTTTATTAAAAGCAGCTTTTTCTTCTTCAAAAATTTTATTTACTTCAGGGTTAGAAAATATAGAATTTACAAGAGTTTCTTTTTGCTTAACATCAACATTTGCATAATCTTTGGCATGACCGGCTTCGTGAAGAACAACAAATAAATTATCTCCAGATTTAATTGTTCTAGAAACAGCTGAATATGTGGATTGATTTGTATTGTCAATTCCATCAAACTTTTCAGTAGTTTGTCCTAATGCAATAATTTCTTCAGCAGGCATACGCTTAAAAGACTGCATAAGTTTTTCTTTATTTCCGTCAATTTTTCCTTCAAGTTCAAGAACAGAAATTTCTCCATCATTCAAATTTGTTACTTGAATTTTATTTTCTAAAAATTTTATTTCATATTTTTTATCATTTTCTGTTGAAATACAAGTATTTTCATCTATAACTTCAAAAGACATATTCTTGTCCAAAAGTACATTACCATTTTTATCTGTAATTGTATATGAAGAGTGAACATTTCCCAAAGTATCATCTTCATAAAAATATTGAGTTCTTGTTCCATCAACAGATGTCATATCTTTTTTAACAAGTGTTTTTCCTGTATTTTCATCATAAGTTCCTGAACATATAATTTTTTCACTACCGTCAGGATAAATATATTTTATATTTGGTGTTCCGGCCAAGTCTGACATTGAATATTGTTCGGTTCGTAAAAGTTGCCCCATCGAATTTCGAATAATTCTTGTTTCTTCAATAACAATCGGTTGGGGAATACTTGGACTTTTCATAGACACAACCTTTGATGAAGTATTATTGATGTAATCTTTTGAATATTTTACCTGTTGAGGATATCCATCAGAAGATTTTTCCATTTTTACTTCTTCTAATGCTCTTTCTGTCAAATTTTTATCTAAAAGTAAAATTTTAGCTCCCTGCTCAGGTAAATCTACACGAATATTATATGCATTTTCATCATATTCATCTCGACAAAATGAAATTCTTCTAAAATCAGGATTTTCTTTAGCAAATTTATTAACTTTTTGAACTAATTTTTCAGGATTTGTAATTTTATCATCTTTTGCAATCGCAATTATTTCTTCACTATCTATAGGCATAGTAGAAAGTATTCCAACTTTAGCGAGTTGATGACCTTCTAATTGATTAGCCATACTTTTAATGCTGAGAGGTGTAAATCTTGGTTTATCATTATCATCTTTTAATGTTGTAAGTTCTGCTACAGCATTTAATGTGTCTATATCACGAGAAGCAAAATCCATGACTAAAGAACTTATCATTTTGGGTTCATTGACAATAACCTGCAATGCATTCCATTTTTCGGGTTCTTCTTTAATAATATTAACTAGTTGAGATATTTTTTCTTCATCAAATTTAGGAACACCTTTAAAATTTTTAATGTCTTTTAATTCTTGTTCTACCACTTCAGGAGAAACTTTTTTATCCAAAACTTCTTTATCTTCAGAAATAGAGGTTTTTTTTACAAATTCATCTTTTTTAGTTTCAATTATTTTTGTATTATTTGAAGAATTTATTTGTGTAGCTTTTACCGGTGAAACTTTACTAAAAAAAGAAATATTCATTATTCTCTCGTGTTTATCTTACACTTATATTTTCGGTTAAGATTTTAAATTCTTTAATTTTTACAGATTTTTGTTACAAAAGTTTTTATTTAAAAAAATAACTGACATAAATTTCATATATTGCATATAATTATTGTTATAGAATACGAAATAGGGATAGTTATGGCAAAAAATAATAATAAAAACGCATTAAGAAACTTAATTTTGACGAGTTCTTATAAAGAATATGGCAGACAAACAGTTCAAGGTATTTTACGTTCTTTGTTAGAACCATTAATGGAACAACCTTCTCCTGAAGGATTACTTTTAATGAAGCTTTCAGATACAGAAGGAATTTCTTCTGTTTTAAAACGACTTGAATTTTCTGATGTAAAAATGTATTCATATTGCGATAATCTTGTAAACAATAAAATAATTAATATACAAAAATCACCTATATGGGATTCAACCGAATTTATTTTGATATTGGCATCAAGATATTCAGCTGTCTTAATTTGGGATTGGGAACTATCAGGTAATGATATGACACAGATTTGTTTAATCCTTAATTCAAGAGAAATTTCTGACATTGCAAATACAATGTTTGAAAATTCCACGATTACTTTAAATAACTATTTAACGACTTATGCTCCGGATAGACGTGAACAAAAAACAATGAATATTGCCATAAATAAAATAGTAGATTGCTTAAATAATGTTAATCAAGAAATGGTCTTTACACAAGCTGAAAAAGAAAATTTATCAGGTTCAGAAGAACTCATAAATGAATATAAACAAATTTCTGAAAAGGCGAAATTTACAGCACACGAAATAAAAAATCATATTTCTGTTATTGAGCTTTATACAAAAATATTAGAAAAAAGACTTGAAGGTATTTCTTTTGATGAGGAGAGAGAAAAATCTATAAAAAACAGTCTTTCGAGTATTCAAAATGCATCGCATACAATTTCATCATTTATAAGTGAATTACGTTCATATTCTGCACCAATTTTAACAGAGAAGCAATTATCTTCAATTATAAACGAAGTCGTAAAATTAGCATTACCGAAAGCAGAAGAAAAAGATATAGCTTTAGAATCATTTGTTGATGATAGTTATAGAGTACATATTGATGAAATAAAAATGCAAAGTGTTCTTTTGAATTTGATTTATAATGCAATTGATTCAATTGAGAAAAAAGGAAGAATTTCATTAAAAATTGCAGGAACAGAAAACAACTATGTTAAATTGATTATTAAAGATTCCGGTTCTGGAATTTTAGAAGAAAATGTGCCTAAAATTTTTGAAGAAGGTTACACGACTAAAATAGAAGGTAACGGAATAGGTTTGTATGCTTGTAAAAAACTTATGCAAGAACAATATGGTAGTTTAAAACTTCTGAAAACAGGTGCAGATGGCACAGAATTTGAAGTACTGATTCCTTGTATTTAGAAATATTCTTTCTATCGCATTGAACACTAATTAAATAAATCTTGAATTTTATCTTTAATTTCTTGAGGGTCAAGTTCTTTTGTAATGTTATTAATATCCATTGCAACTTGATATAATTTTGCTGCTTCTACCTTATCTCCTGTAATTGCAATTGACCTTGCTAAATTGTAATTAGCTAATGCATAATTCGGATTATGCTTTATTGCTTCTTCAAAAAGTTCTATAGCTTTTTGAACCCTGCCTAAATCATCTAAATATATAACTCCTAAATTGTTATATGCTATGTCATATTCAGGGTCGTATTTAATAGCTGTTTCGTATGTTTTAATAGCTTCGTCAATTTCGCCTTTACCCCAGTACAGATATCCTAAATTACAATAAATCTTTGCATTATGAGGTTCCAGTTCAATCGCTTGACGATATATAGAAAGAGCGTTATTATATTCACCTTTTTCGTAGAAAGCACTACCTAAATTAATGTAAATATCAATATCTTTAGGCGTTAAAATAAATGCAGTTTGATATGCTCCGATTGCTGCATCAAGATTTTTTATATTTTCTTGAAAAACATATCCTAAAGTTTGCGCAACAATACTTGTCCATGTTATTTTTGGATTTAATGTTATTGCATTTTGATACTGTGTTACTGCTCCTTGTATATCTCCTTTTAAATATAATATATTTGCCAAATTGCTATGATATTCTGCCATATATGGTTGAATTATTATTAATTTGTTGTATATACTCGCAGCACTGTCATAATCACCAATTTCTTCGTATATTCTGCACAATGAACGATACGCAAAAATATTTAAACTATCTAGCCAAATAGCTAATTTATATTCACAAATAGCATCTTCAAATCGTCCTAAAATTGCATATATGTCTCCAATAACACAATATAATTGCACAAAACCGGGTGCCTTTTCTACTGCACTCTGATACACTTCTAATGCTTTTTCAATTCCTTTGAATTTTGCATATAAAAAGCCTTTTAATAAGACTGGTAAAAATTTTAAATATGATAATTTTCTTAATGTCTGTTTTTGTGCTTTTTTATCAAATATCAATGTTAATATTGATAGCATCATTTCGCAATAACTTTTTATTGTGTTTTTATAATCTTTGAATGTTGATACTTTTAAAAGACAACTTATTAAATAATGTGCTCTTGACGATTTTAATGGAGATATCTTAATTGCTTCTCTCGCAAAATCTATTGCTTCATGAAAATATCCTTTACGCATAAAGCATTCAGCTTTCATGTAACGAGCATCACCATTTCTTTCATCATGCTGTATTGATAATTCAAAGTAATTTATTGCTTTATCTAAATCATTTTTATAAAAAAATGCCATTCCTAATTTGTAAAAAATTTCAGAAGAATCAATATATGACTCCAACGCCCTTTGGTATTCTGAAATAGCCTCATCTGCATATTGTTTCGCTTGATATATATCCAAATGATATTCTAAATATAAATCTCCGAGTTTTATATGCAAATCAGGATTTGTACCATAATTAATCAACGCAAACTGACAAGTCTCAATAGCTTTTTGGATATTACCGGCTTTTTGATACTTCGCTATTTGTTTTTCTAATTGTTTTTGTTCTCTTAGTCGATTCATATTTTTACTTGAATTTTATATTTTTATTATAAGTTATTTTGAAAAAATTTAAAGTATTTCATTTTTAACAGCGTTAATATTTTCTGCTGGTGCAAGTATTGTTAGTACTTTTGCACGTGAAAAGTATGTTTCAGCACATTTTTTTATATCTTCCGATGTTACATTTTTTATTGTTTCTATGAATTTTTCTTCATAATTAAATCCTAATCCTTGAATTTCATACATGCCTGTTAAAGATGAAATTAAAGAATTTGTTTCAAAATAAAACCCTCGTTTACCAATCACATTGTTTTTAGCATCTTGAAGTTCTTGTTCTTCGACAGGTATTGTTTTTATTTTTTCTATTTCTGCTTTAAATCCATCAATAGCCGTTTTAATATTTTTAGGTTCAGTTCCTATGTAAATTGTAAAAGATGCACATTTTTTCTTAGGTTCATACATACTTCTAACTGTATATGCAAGTCCTTGTTTTTCTCTTAATTCAAGGAATAATCTTGATGACAAACCACTTGAGCCTAAAATTGAATTCATAACACAAATGGTTGCATATTCTTTTTCTGTATAAGTTGGAAATATCCAACCTTCTAATATTTGTGCTTGTTTTGCATCTTCTTTTTCTACTATCGCAAGCTTATCACTTTCAAGTTTTGGTAATGGAATGTTTGATTTAAAATTATCATTGTTCGTCATTTCTCCAAAGTGTTTTTCAAGAAGTTCTATAACTTTTTTTTCGTCAAAATCACCAGAAATAGAAATAACTTTTAAAGACGTATTTAAAATATCTTCATAAGCTTTTTCAATATCTTTTTTAGATATATCATCAATATCTTCCAATATTTTAGTCGAAGTATGACCATAAGGGTGATTTTCATACAATGTTTTATAAAAAGTATCATTTGCTTTTGATTTTGGAGAATCTAATTCTGCTCCAATTTCACCTTTTAGTTTTATAACTTCTTTATCAAAATCATTTAAAGTAGAATGGAGCATAATATCTTCTAAAATTTCAAGCATTAAATCAAAATCTTCATTCAAGCACAAGCCTTTAAAACGAAGATAATCTGTTTTTATTTCGCTGTAAAGTTCAATAGCATTTTCTTCTGTTTCATTTGCGATTTGTTCGGCTGTTCGTTTTTTTGTTCCTTGTAAAAATAATCTGTTTAAAATTACGTTTATACCTGCCTTATTTTCGGGATTTTCAAGACACAAATAAAATGTAACAGCAATTCTTGGAGTATTTTTATTCTCATTCAGAATAACCTTTATACCATTTTTTAAATTTATTTGTTTCATTTATTTATCCTCCGGCAGTAATAGGGCAAATGTTGAATGTGTTAAATCCAGATATTTTTTTGCAAAATTTTGAACATCTTCAATTGTAATATCTTCCAATACTTTTATATAATGGCTTATTTGTTCGGAAGAATTACAAACAGTCATATAATATCCAATAGTCTCAGCAATATCAGAGACAGTTTCACTTGTTTCTGCAAATCTAGCTTTTAACTTTTTAACAGCTTTTTTTAATTCGTTTGGTGAAATTTTTTCTTCATAAAAATTTTTCATTTCTTCTTTTATACAATTTAAAGCTTCTTCTTTTTTATTAGCTTCAAAATTGGCTTGAATAAAGAAATTTCCACCATCTTTAAAACTGTAATAATCGGAAGCAACAATATTAAAAATAGGAATATCCTGTTTTTCTATGAGATTTTGATATAATCTTGAACTTTGCCCATCTCCCATAACAATTGCTGCAATATCTCCTAATATAGAGGCTTTTAAGTCATTCGCAGGAGGACATAACCAACCTGCTGTTAAGAATCCGGTTGTTACATCTGATTTTTCTTCAAAATATTGCATTTGATCAGTAGGTATGTCTTGTGTATTAATTTTAACAGAATTATTTTTCCTTCCTTGAAAATCAAATTGTTTTATAACCAATTTCAAGACTTTATTAAAATCAAAATCACCAACAATAATTGTTGTCATATTCTCAGGGGTATAAAAAGTCTTATAATAATTCAACACAGTTTCTCTTGGCATTTCTGCAATTAGTTTTGCCGTGCCGATAACATCAAATTTATAAGGGTGTTTTGTGTACATATTATGGTTGCATAAATTATACACTCTTGTCCAAGATTGGTCTTCCCTCATTCTAATTTCTTCTGTTACAACGTGGCGTTCTCGTTTCACTTTAATATCAGGGTTGTTTATATCAAATGTATCTCCTATTTCCTCTTGAGGAATAATAGGATTTAACATCATATCGGCATGTAATTCTATCGCTTTTTTAAAATATTCTTCATCAGGACCTTTTGGAAGTGTAACATAGTAAAAAGTATAATCTTTCCAAGTGGCAGCATTAACAATTGCTCCTTTGGATTCCAAAATTTTATCAAATTCTCCGGCTTTATGATTTTTTGTTCCTTTAAACATTAAATGTTCAAGAAAATGTGATATACCGTTATTTTCTGCTGTTTCATTTATTGAGCCGGTTTTTACCCAGGTGCTGATATTTACAAGAGTACCGGGTTTATATGCTAAAATTATTTTATGTCCGTTTTCTCGTTCATATATCATAACCGGTTTTTGTAAATATGGGTAATCCATTATTTTTTCTATAATTTTTTCTTCCAAATTTTTTATCCTCATAAATGTTTACTTATTCATTATACAGTAAAAATAATAAAATCTTTATTTATTAATAAAATTCAAAAAAGACCTTTCAAAATTAAAATAAAAGGTCTTTTTGCTTATTTAATGTAATTTTAAATTTTAGCAGAAACAGCTTTATATAAACCGATAACATCTATATAACAATCTGCTTTATCAGATACAACAAGTTTTTTTACACTTAAAAGATTTTCTTCCATTTGATATAAATCTCTTTTTGAAATAATACCATTATTATATCTGTTTTGAGTATATTTAAAATCAGCATTTTCAAGGTTTTCTTGTTCTAAATTTTGTTGCAATTTAATT